>NZ_JAYSFE010000299.1:0-1500 GCF_041913585.1 Allostella sp. | reverse complement strand
TCGATCGCCGAGCTCTGCGCCGCCGATCACCGGAACGACCCGGCCATCCTCGCCCGCTGGCTCGGGAACAAGACGGTCGAGAACGTGCGGAGATGGATCGCCGAGGCCGGCAACTCGGTCCTCGTCGCGGTCGAGGCCGACCAAATCGTGGCCGTCGGCTCGGTCACGGATGCGGGCCGGATCGGCCTCAACTACGTCTCGCCGGCGGCCCGCTTCCGCGGCGTCAGCCGCGCCATGCTGCATGCCCTCGAAACGCGCGCCGCGTTGCGCGGCAACGGCCGATGCACCCTCGACAGCACCGCGACGGCCCGTCGCTTCTATCGCGATGCGGGCTACGTCGAGACCGGCCCGCCCGCCGGCGCGTTCGGGACGGACTCCGCATACCCCATGGTCAAGGCGCTGGCCCCACGCCAGCGCTGATCCGGGCGTCAGCAGCGGGGCGAGCGCTCAATCGGCCGGCCATCGCCGGGCCGCATGGACCACGGCCAGCACCCGAACGGCATCTCCCGTCACCTCGTACACCAGGACGTAGTTCGGATGAACGACCAGCTCGCGCGTCCCGGCTACGCGGCCCGGCCGTCCGAGGCCGGGATCGTCGGCCAACTGCCGAGCCTTCTCGTGCAGCAGCGCATCGAAGCTCTCCGCCGCCGCCGGATTGCTGGCCTCGATATAGTCATAGATCGTGCCGCGGCTTTCGATCGCCTCGATCGTCCAGAGCAGCTCCATCAATCCGATGCTTCGAGGCGACGGCGCGTTGCTGCCCGCCGGGCTGCGAACTCGGCCTTGACCTCCGCGGCCGGAATCAGATTGCCCGCATCGGCCGACGCCCGCGCCTTTTCCACCTCGCGGCGAAACCATGCGTCGTATTCGGCCGCCTCGTTCTGCCGCTGCACGAAGTCGCGCATGAAGTCGCGGAGGAGCTGGGCGGCCGTCCGGTCCTTGGCCTTGGCCGCCTGGGTGAACTCGGCCTTCAGCGCCTCGTCGACGCGGAAAGTGAAAGTCGCTTCGGTCATCGGCTGCCATCCGTCATGTGTTACATGATGCGTGCATCATAACACATGCGCCGGGCGGATCGATCCTAGGTCGACTGCGCCTGGGTGAAGCCGGCGCTGCCGTCGTCGGTGGCGGGCGTGCGGGCGACGGCAGTCACCCGCGCCTTGGGCGGGCCGGCGTGGCAGCGGCGCGCCAGTTCCTCGACCGCGGCCGGGTCGCCGACCACGAGCGCCTCGACGGTGCCGTCGGCGCGGTTGCGGACCCAGCCGCGCAGGCCGAGCGCACGGGCATTCTCGACCGTCCAGGCGCGGTACCAGACGCCCTGGACGCGGCCGGAGACGACGAACCGCTCGGCCCTGTCCGCCACCGCTATTCGAACTCCAGGATCTTCTGGTCGACGGCGAGGCTGCTGCCGGCCTCGGCATGGATGCGGGCGATGCGTCCGTCGCGCATGGCGCGCAGGATGTTCTCCATCTTCATCGCCTCGACCACGGCGAGCGGGTCGCC
>NZ_JAYSFE010000298.1:0-1501 GCF_041913585.1 Allostella sp. | reverse complement strand
AGGAGCATGCCGCGGGCGATGCGGCGGGCGAAGCCGTAGGCCGGGATCGGCCGCAGCGGCGACAGCGGCAGAGGCAGGTCGGCGGCGGATCCGGTGTCGAGCCAGCGCGCCAGTTCCCGGCCGAGGATGGTGGCGAGCGCGACGCCGCGGCCCTGGCAGCCGACCCAGGCGGCGACGCCGGGGGCCAGTTCGTGGAGATGCGGCATGCGGTCGGCGGTGATGCCGACATAGCCCTGCCAGAGATGGTCGAACGAGACCTCGCCCACCTGCGGGAAGACGCGGGCCAGGCGGGCGCCGATGCGGCGGCGGAGGCGGGCGTCGTGGCCGGCATGGATGACCAGGGCACCGCCCGACACCAGCCGCCCCGAGCGCGCGAAGCGGAAGAAATGCAGGTCGCCCTGGGTGTCGGACAGCGCGACGTCGCCGACCAGCATGCTGCGGCGGACGTTCTCCCCGAGCGGCACGGTCGACATCTGGTAGGAGCGCACGGGGACGACGGTCTGGCGGAAGCCCGGCCACAGGTCGTCGGAATAGGCGTTGGTCGCCAGCACCACCTGGTCGGCGACGACATGGCCGGCGGGCGTCGACAGGCGCCAGCGCTCGCCCTGGCGCACGAGCGCGGTCGCCGGGCTCCGCTCGTGGAGGCGGGCGCCGGCCGCGACCGCGGCGTGGGCGAGACCGCGGGCATAGGCGAGCGGGTTGATATGGCCGCCGTCGCGGTTCAGCCAGCCGCCATACCAGAAGTCCGACCCGGTGATGGCCGCCGTCTGCTGCCGGTCCAGCAGTTCGACCGGTGCGCCGAGGCGCGCCCACTGCTCGGCCCGCCGGGCGCTCAGCGCGACGCGGCCCGGACGGTGCGCCGGCTGGATCCAGCCGTTCTGCACCGCCTCGCAATCCATGCCGTGGCGCCGGATGAGGTCGAAGGTGAAGGCCGCCGAGTCGCGGACGAGCGCGGCATAGGCGTCACCCTTCTCCGGCCCCAGCATCTGTACGAATTGGTCGGGGTCGAAGCGCGGGTGGGTCGGGATCACCTGGCCGTTGTTGCGCCCGGAGGCGCCCCAGCCGACCTCGGCCGCCTCCAGCACCACGACCGAGGCGCCGCGCTCGGCCAGGTGCAGCGCCGTCGAGAGGCCGGTGTAGCCGGCGCCGACGACGGCGACGTCGGCCGTCGCGGCGCCGGCGAGCGCCGCGGTCCGCGGGCCGGGCGGCGCCGTCGCCGCCCAGAGGGATGGGGGAAGCGCGGTCGATTCGGACATGGCGCCGGGCTCTCCGTTCTGCGTGGCCGGATGCGATCCTAGACGAGGCATCGCGCCGCCGGCACCGGGCGTTGCGGCCGGAGACGGCATCTGGGACATTCCGCCCCGCCATGACCGACGACCTCGCCCCCTTCGCGCGCGATGCCCGCCGTCTGATGCGCGCCGTCGACCGGGCGACCCTGGCGACGATCCAGCGCGACGCGGCGGGCTGGCCCTACGCCTCGCTGGTGCTGGTGGCGGCCGAC
>NZ_JAYSFE010000297.1:0-1522 GCF_041913585.1 Allostella sp. | reverse complement strand
TGTAGGCGGTGACGCCCTCGGCGTTGTAGCGGCGGTGGACGACGAGGTCGAAGGCTCCAGGGCGCGGCGCCAGCGCCCCGAGGGCGCCGCCCAGGTCGTGCGCGGCGGCCGTCTCGGCGATCCGCGGCAGGGCCGCCAGCGCATTGCTGGTGGCGGCGGGGTCGGTCGCGTCGGCCTCGACCAGGATCTGCGGCCGCTCGCCGCGGGCGATGCGGCGCGAGAAGTCCGCCGGAACGGTGACGACGAACTGCACCTCGCCGCGGGCCAGCATCGCGTCGGCGCCGGCCTCGTCGACCATGTCGCCGACGATGCGGAAATAGCCCGAATTGGTCAGGCCGGCGAGGAAGGACCGGGCGAACGGGCTCGCCTCCCCCATCACCACCGCCGCCGGCAGCGACTTCGGGTCGGCGTTGATGGCATAGCCGAAGAGGAGGAGCTGGAGCACCGGAACGCCGACCATCATGGCGAAGGTCAGGCGATCGCGCCGCATCTGGACGAATTCCTTGACGAGCACCGCCCAGAAGCGCCCGAAGGAGAAGGCGGCCGTCATTGCAGCGGGTCCCGCTCTTGCGCCATCAGGGCGATAAAGACGTCCTCCAGCCCCGGCTCGCCCGTGCTCCAGCGCACGGCCGGGTCGCCGTCGAAGCGGGCGAGCGATGCATCCAGGGCGGCCGCGTCCCGGCCGCTGACATGGAGGGCGCCGCCGAAGCGGACCACCATGTCGATCCCGGGCAGTCCCTCCAGGCGCGTCGCCAGCGCCTCCGGATCGGCGGTCAGGGCCCGGCGGGTCGCGAGCCCCGACCGCGCGATCACCGAATCCACCGTCCCCTCGGCGAGCAGCCGCCCATAGGCGATGTAGGCGATGCGGTGGCAGCGCTCGGCCTCGTCCATGTAGTGGGTGCTGACCAGCACCGTCATCCCGTCCGCGGCGAGGTGGTGGATCTGGGCCCAGAACTCGCGCCGCGCCTTGGGGTCGACGCCGGCCGTCGGCTCGTCGAGCAGCAGCAGCCGCGGCCGGTGCAGGATGCAGGCGGCGAGCGCGAGGCGCTGCTTCCAGCCACCGGAGAGGGAACCGGCGAGCTGGCGCTGGCGGGTTGCCAGCCCCAGCCGCTCCAGCGCTTCGTCGACCGCCCGCCGCCGTCCGGCCATCCCGTACATGCGGGCGACGAAATCGAGATTCTCGCGGATGCTGAGATCCTCGTAGAGGCTGAAGCGCTGGGTCATGTAGCCGACCTGGCGCTTGATCGCCGCGGCGTCGCGGATGATGTCGAGCCCGAGGCAGGTGCCGCTGCCGGAATCGGGCGTCAGCAGTCCGCACAGCATGCGGATCGTCGTCGTCTTGCCGCTGCCGTTCGGCCCGAGGAAGCCGCAGATCCGTCCCGCCTCGACGCGGATCGACAGGTCGCGGACGACCGTGCGGCCGCCGAAGCTCTTGTGCAGGCCGGTGACGTCGATCGCGGCCGTCATCGTGGCGCCCGGGCCACTTCGACCGGCTGGCCGGGATTGAGGCGGACATCGCCCA
>NZ_JAYSFE010000296.1:0-1526 GCF_041913585.1 Allostella sp. | reverse complement strand
TATATTTGTCGAAAGGCGGGCCGTTGAATCTTCGTGACCTCATCGCGCTGACCGGCGTCCCCGAGCGGCAGATCCGCTTCCTGATCGCGGAAGGGTTTGTCCCTGCCCCGCGGGGCGGGCGGGCGCATGCCGACTACGGCGACGATCACGTGGCGGCCATCCGGCGCTACACGCGGTTGCACGCGCTCGGCTTCCCGCCTGCCGCCATCCGCATCCTGCTGCAGGCCGAGGAAGGCGTGCCGTTTCCGGTCGCTCCCGGCGTGACGCTGGTCGTCTCGCCGAAGCTGATCGGCTCGGGCATGCCGACAGCGCCTCTGCTGGAGCGGGTCCAACAGATCCTCGCCGAGTTCCTCCAGGAGGCCGAAGATGACGATCCCCCTGCCCGCGCTGACGACTGATCCCCTGGCCTCCCTGGTCGCCGGCGCGTTCGTTGCCGGCTCCACCCATCCCATTCCCCTGGTGGAGACCCACTTCGACATCGTCACCGAAGCCGGCCTCGCGACGGTCTCGACGCGCCGCGTCTTCCGCAACGTCGAGGCCGAGAGCATCGAAGCCACCATCACCTTCCCGATGCCGGTGGGCGCAACCCTCTTTCGCCTCGAGGCGCGGATCGGCGCGCGCACGCTGACGGCGACCGCCCAGGCACGGGGCCAAGCGCGCGACCGCTACGAGCGGGCGATCGACGACGGCCGATCGGCCGTGCTGCATGAGGAACTGCTGCGCGGCGTCCACATGCTGTCCGTCGCCCATGTCCCGCCGGGGGCCGAGATCGCCGTCACGAGCGAATGGGCCATCGCGCTCACCATGGTCGCGGGCGCGGGCCGGCTGCGCATCCCGCTCACGATCGGCGATGTCTACGGCCGCTCCGGATTGCTCGAAGCCGATGCACCGCTCCAGGGGGCCCCGCCCCAGACGGCCACCCTCTCGGTCCGCAGCGATGCTGCCGCAATATGGCTGGGGACGGGGACGCTGGCCGACGGCATGGCGACCGTGCCGATGAACCAGCCGATCGATCTGGAGTTCGCCGGCTGGCCGCGGCGGCCGCTGGTCGCGAGGGCCGCCGACGGGCGAACCGTCACGTTGGATGTGGCCCCGCTCGACGATGGCGAGGCGGATCTGAACGTCGCGCTGCTGGTCGACCATTCGTCCTCGATGGACGCGCCCGCTTCCGGGCGGAGCGGCCCGCTGACCAAGCATCAGGCGCTCGTGGCCGGTCTGCAGCAGCTCGATGCGGCGCTCCGACCGTCCGACCGCATCGAACTCTGGGAATTCTCCGACCGGGCCCAGCCTGTCGCCCCGGGCCGCAGATCGCATGGAGCCGATGCGCCGGGTCTCGGTCAGCGGGCCGCTTGCCTCAGCCCGCCGGACGGGGGCACCCGGATCGGTCACGCGCTGCATGCCGTGGTCGATGGCGCGACCGCGCCCGACGTGCTCCTGGTGACGGACGGCAAGAGCTACGATCTCGATCCCCACGCCTTGGCCAAGGCCGGACGGCGGATCGTGGTCGTGCTCGTCGGGCAGGACAG
>NZ_JAYSFE010000295.1:0-1539 GCF_041913585.1 Allostella sp. | reverse complement strand
ATCGCGGTGCAGCGGCTCGGAGTGGCTCTCGGTCAGTTCCACGAGCGGGACCGCCGCGTAGGGCTGGGCACCGGCCGCGGCGAGGTCGCGGAATTCGCTGGTGTGGCTGGCGCTCCGCAGTTCGACGATGCGGGTGCCGGGGCCGGCGAAGAGGATGTTGGCGAGCGCCGCGCCGTGGGTGCCGACGATGACGGACGCCTCACCGAAGGCGCGCATCTGCTCGGCGAAGGACATGGTGCCGGGATCGAGGGCCTCGAACCCCGCCCGCGCCAGGGCTGCTGCCACCGCCGCCTCGTCGACGAGGCGGCGGCGCGCGACCCCGCCGCGACAGACGAAGAGGCGCCGCCACGGTCGCGGCGCAGCCGGCGCCAACCGGCGCCAGAAGCGCACGGCCTCCGCCCGCGAGACGCGCGTCGGCAGCGCCGCGCGGCGGACGCCGACCAGCCCCTGCGGCACCGGCCGGGGCCGGATGCGGGCGAGCGCCAGGCACTCCGTCACCCAGTCGAGGATCACCTGCTGGCCAGACCTGAAGCCGGCATCGACCAGCACCCCGCCCTCGGCCAGTTCCGGCCGGCGGCGCAGCAGGTCGAGCCGCGGCAGGAAATCGGCCAGCCAGTGGAAATGGTTGTCGGCGCTGCCGAGGACGAACCGCGCCGGAGCGTCCGGGGCGGTGCGGAGGGCGACCGCACGGGCCGCGACCGCCGCCGCCAGCTCCGGCCCGTAGAGATGGGCGTACTTGCCCGGGCCATAGATGGCGAATGCGTCGCGGCAGGTCTCGCCCTGGAGCGTCACCGGCAGGAACTGCGGCACGATCAGCAGCACGCGCTCCAGTTCGACGCAGCCGATGCCGCCCGCCCGCTCGGGTGGCAGCAGCCAGCGCGGCCCATCCGCCGGCGCCCCGGCCATCGCCTCGGCCAGTGGCCGGTCCGTGATCGCGATCATCCGCCCGATCCGGGCCGAGGCGGACCCGGAAGTCAAGGAAGGAAGGATGGCGGCGCCGCAGGGCCGCCTGATAGGGTGGCGGCGTTTTCCCAGTCCGGAGCCGAGCCATGTCCCAGGAGGCCGATCGTCGGAGCCTCGTCGCATTCTTCGACCGCTGGACGGAACTGGTCCGCGCCGTCGACTTCGCGACTGCGCGCGAGATGTTCGACGAGCGGCTGGTCGGGTTCGGGACCTATGCCGACCTGGTGATCGGCCGCGACACCGTGGTCGCCGGGCAGTGGATGCAGGTCTGGCCGAAGATCGCCGACTTCCGCTTCCGGACGGAGGTCCTCCATGCCGACGTCTCGCCCGACCGGCTGATGGCGACCGCCGCGGTGCCCTGGAGCTCGACCGGCTTCCACGCCGACGGCACGCCCTTCGCGCGCAACGGCCGCGCCACCGTGACCTTTCGGCGGGACGACGTGGAAGCCCCGTGGCGGGGCCTCCACACGCATTTCTCCCTCAATCGCGGGACGCCCGAAATCTCCCACGGGCGTCCAACGATGACCGCCTGACTAGCGCCAGCCGGCGCGGTCCATGATCTTCAGCGCCTCGGCG
>NZ_JAYSFE010000294.1:0-1572 GCF_041913585.1 Allostella sp. | reverse complement strand
GCGCCAGCGTCGCCTGCTGCTCCATCACCTCCGGCAGGCGCAGGTCGTAGAAGCCGAGTTCGGCCGGCAGGTGCGGCTGGTGATGCCCGGCGAACAGCGGCCGTGCCCGGGTGACGTTGGTCCACTCGGTGAAGCCCTTGCCCCAGGCCGCGTCGTTCTCCGGGATCGGGTGATACTGCGGCAGGTAGAACGCCACCAGCCGGACATCGGGATCGGTCATGGCGGCAGCACCTCGATCGTGACGCGATGCGCGACATAGGCGATGCCGTCGGCCCGGCGGAAGGCGAGGCGCAGGTCCCAGCGTCCGGCGGCGAGCGTGCCGGCGTCGACCTCGGTCCGGAAGCCGCTCCACAGCGTCACGGCCTCGGGCAGGTCGGCAAAGGCCGCCGCCACGTCCGGCCGAAGCTCGCTCCGGTCGAGCGCCACCACCTGTTCCGGCGCCCGGGCGGGGTCGACCGGGGTCAGCACCGCCAGCGCCGCCGTGGCCGTCCCGGTCGCATCGATCGCCCACCCGGCGATCGGCAGCCGGCCCGACACGGTCGGGATATCGTCCGGACGCTGCCGGGCCGGCTCGTCGAAATGGCCGAGAAGACGGCCGGGGCGAGGGGCGCCGGCGGCCGGCGCCGGGGGCCGCGGCAGGCCCGCCGGCCGGCGGCTCGCGTCGGCGCGGCCGGCGAGCAGTGCCGGCAGTTCGAGCAGCGCGTCGGCGGTCCCCGCGATGCTGCGCAGCCGTCGCGGCGCCGGGCGCGGCAGCGTGCCGCGGACATGGGGGGCGAGTGCCGGGTCGGCCGCGATGCGGTCGATCTGGCCGGCATACTCGGCGTCGAGCGCGGCCTCGCGATCGGCCGTCATGAAGCGCGGCGCCTCGATCTCGGCGCGGGTGAAGCGGATGGAGGCGCAGTTGCGCAGCCAGCGGGCGACGGCGTCCGGTGCCGCGCCCTCGCGGCGGAGCGTGCGCGCCAGTTCGATGATCGGGGCGGGCAGGCCGGGGTTGAGCCGCGGCGCATCGGGCGGGCGGTCGATCGCCATGCCCGGCATGAGCCAGCCGAGGACGGCGCGGACGACATCGGCGCGGACATCGGGGTCGTCGTAGCTGCCGATCCGCAGGTCTCCGGTCGCCGACAGGCGGCTCCAGCGCCGCGCCAGGTCGTGACAGTCGCGCCGCCGTTCCGCGGCGTAGGCGGCGAACGGCAGGTCGTAGCCGGACTGGATGTGGGTCCGGTATCCGGCCTCGATCGCATCGCTGGTCCGGCGCAGCACCAGGACCGCCATCGCATCGAAGGGTTCGAGATGCTGCCGCAGGGTGCCGATCTGCGCCTCGGAGAGGGCGGAGAACTCCTCCGACGAGATGACGGCGTTGGCCGCCCCGCAGGCCGCGAGCTCGTCCGCCAGGGCGGACAGCATCGCCTCCGGCGGCACGCCGCGGCAGCGATCCGGATGGCGCCCGAGCAGGCTCCAGGCCAGCAGATGATGGCCGCCGCCCATCTCGGCATAGCTGCCGGTCCGCGGCACGTAGAGCCCGGCCGCCGCGAGCGCCGGCCGCTGCCGGACGAGGAACGATTGCAGGCTGGT
>NZ_JAYSFE010000293.1:0-1589 GCF_041913585.1 Allostella sp. | reverse complement strand
CGATGCGGGCGCGGTGCAGAGCCCAGGCCTCGGCGACGGCGAAGCCGCCCTTGGCATTGGCGGCCGGGATCTCGTTCAGTTCCTCGAAATCGAACTCGACGATCCGTGCCCCGCCCTCGGACAGCCGCTGCAGGGCGGCGTCGAAGATGTCGGCCACCATCGGCTGGATGCCGTCGCGCACGATGTTGCGCGGCAGGCCGAAGCGGAGGCCGGCGAGCGGCGCCGCCTCCGGCACCGTCGGCGCGATGCCGGCCATGACCGCGTCGGTGACGGCGCAGCACGCCAGCGTCGGCGCCAGCGGCCCGACCGAATCGAGCGTCGTGGACAAGGGGAAGGCGCCCGCAGTCGGCACCCGCCGCGCGGTCGGCTTGAGCCCGGCGAGGCCGCAGAAGGCGGACGGGATGCGCACCGACCCGCCGGTATCGGAGCCGATCGCGACCGCAGCCATGCCATCGGTCACCGACACCGCCGCCCCCGAGGAGGAGCCGCCCGGAATGCGCCGGCAGGTCGCCCGCTCGAAGGGGGCCGCCGGCGTACCGTAGTGCGGGTTGAGCCCGACGCCGGAAAAGGCGAACTCGACCATGTTGGTGCGGCCGACGATGACGGCGCCCGCCGCCCGCAGGCGGGCGACGATCGGCGCGTCGGCCACGGCCGGCGGGGCATCGGCGAGCGCGATCGAGCCGGCCCGCGTCACCTGCCCCTGCTCGTCGAAGAGGTCCTTGACCGAGACCGGGATGCCGGCCAGCGGCGACGGGACGATGCCGTGGCGGCGCAGCCGGTCGGAGGCGTCGGCCGCCGCCCGGGCAGCATCGGCATGGACCACCATGAAGGCGGCCGCGCCCTCACCCGCCGGGTCGGCGATGCGGGCGAGCGCCGCTTCGGTCAGTTCGCGGCTGGTGGTGCGGCCGGCGGCGAGGTCGGCCGCCAGTTCGGCGATCGGACGCATGGTGCTCATGATGTCAGTCGATCCTGGGCAGGGCTTCGATGTCGTAGTAATGGCCGATGCGACGGCCCAGGACGGGGTCCTCGATCTCCATCTCGAAGCGCTCGGAATGGGCGAGCGGACCCATGGCGCCGATGGTGCCGCAGAAGAGGACGGTCCCCGCCTTCAGGCCCCCGTCGCCGCCGAGATAGCGCCGGGTCAGGTCGTCCGGATGCCGCATCGAGGCGAGCGGTCCTTCCTGGTAGAGCGCCCGGACCCCGTTGGTCGTCGTCCAGGAGCGGATGACGAGCCGGTCCCAGTGCCCGGCGACGTCGTCGAAACGCCAGGCGCGCCGCCCGATCACCTTCGGGCACATCTGCTTCGAGACGTTGATCGAATAGGCCTCGACCTTGCGGTCGGTATGGTCGGAGCCGACGGTCAGCCAGCGGCCGTCGTCGAGCGACACCACCACCGCCTCGACCTCGCCCGAGCTGTCGGTGCCCAGCACCTGGACCTTGTTCGCCTGGGTCAGGAAGCCGGCCGAAATGCGGAAGAAGAAGGGGAAAGTCTCCGGCATCTTCACGCCGATCGCCTTCATCTCCTCGAGGTGATGGTGGATCGCCGCCTCGTCGAGCGCGGTCATGCCGCCGACCACGATGTCGTGGAT
>NZ_JAYSFE010000292.1:0-1626 GCF_041913585.1 Allostella sp. | reverse complement strand
TGCCGTTGCGGACGAGGTTCAGGATCACCTGCTGGACCTGCACCTTGTCGACCAGCACCCGTCCCGCGGCCGGATCGAGCCGGTATTCGATCCGCACGCCCCGCTCCTTGGCACCGACGAGGGCCAGCGCGCTCGCCTCCTCGACCAGCTTGGCGAGGTTCTCGGCCCGCTTCTCGGCCTCGCCCTTGGCGACGAAGTCGCGCAGGCGGCGGATGATCTCGCCGGCGCGCACGGCCTGGTCGCCGGCTCCCGCCATCGCCTCGCCGGCCAGCTTCAGGCTCTCCTCGCCGGGCCGCTGCAGGAAGCGCAGGCCGGCGCGCACGAAGCTGGCGATGGCGGTCAGGGGCTGGTTCAGCTCGTGCGCCAGGCTCGACGCCATGGCGCCCATCGTCGACAGCCGCGAGACGTGGAGGAGTTCCTGCTGCAGCTCGTGGAGCCGGGCCTCGGTCCGCTGCCGCTCGGTCAGGTCGCGGATGAAGCCGGTGAAGCGGCGTTCGTCGCCGGCCCCCATCTCGCCGACCGCCAGTTCCATCGGAAAGGTGCTGCCGTCGCGCCGCCGTCCCATCACCACCCGGCCGATGCCGATGATCCGGCGCTCGCCGGTCTGGCGGTAGCGCGCCAGGTAGCCGTCGTGCTGCTCCCGGTAGGGGGAGGGCATCAGCATCCGCACGTTCTGGCCGGCAACCTCGTGGGCGGTGTAGCCGAAGAGCCGCTCCGCCGCGGCGTTGAAGCGCTCGATCCGGCCGACCTCGTCGATCACCACCATCGCATCGGGGACGGTGTCGAGAATCGACTGGAGATAGGCCGCGTGCAGCTCGAGCTCACGCAGCTCCGATCCCATGGGGGCCGCGTCGGTTGCGGCCGGCGGTGCTTCCTGGTCCGTGGCCATGGTCGCGCGCGGTGAAGGATTGGGGGAGGCCGGTGGTTCGGTCATCCGACGGCGACCATAGCGCGGGCCCGCCATTGCCACAATTGAATGGAACCAGTTCGCGGCGGGGTCGATGGGCCCGGGGGTGATTCCGATCAACGCGCGCGGGTCGGCATGGTATCCATGGCTGAGGGTGGACCTGACCAAGAACGACAGCGCGGAGCAGCCCATGAGCTTGGAGACGGTGGATCGACCGGTGGTCCCGGCTGCCGATCGGGCGTGGCCGCCCGGCTTCCTCTGGGGCGCCTCCACCTCGGCCTATCAGATCGAGGGCGCGACGACCGCCGACGGCCGCGGGGCCAGCATCTGGGACGTGCGCGTCCACGAGCCGGGACGCGTCACCGACGGCGACACCGGCGACGTCGCCTGCGACCACTACCGCCGCTACGCCGAGGACATCGCCCTGATGCGGCGGATCGGCCTCGACGGCTACCGCTTCTCGGTCTCCTGGCCGCGGGTCCTGCCCACCGGCCGCGGCATCGTCAATCCGGCCGGGCTCGACTTCTATGACCGGCTGATCGACGGGCTGCTGGCGGCGGGCATCGAGCCGTGGCTCTGCCTCTACCACTGGGACCTGCCGCAGGCGCTCCAGGAGCTGGGCGGCTGGGAGAACCGCGACAGCGCCGGATGGTTCGCCGACTATGCGGTGCTGCTCGCCCGGCGCTTCGGCGACCGCGTCAAGCGCTTCGCCACCTTCA
>NZ_JAYSFE010000291.1:0-1665 GCF_041913585.1 Allostella sp. | reverse complement strand
GCCGCCCTGGTCGTCACTCTCACCGAGGCGGAGGAGTTGAGCCGGCTCGGCGTGCCGGACCTGGGGGCGGAGGTCGGCCGGCGGCACATGGGGTGGCTGCACCTGCCGATCGTCGACGCCGAGGCGCCCGATGCGAGGTTCGAGGCCGGCTGGCCGGCGGCGTCGCGGCGCATCCACGCCGTGCTCGCACAGGGGTTTCGCGTGCTGGTCCACTGCAAGGGTGGGCTCGGCCGGGCCGGCACGGTCGCGGCGCGTCTGGCCGTCGAGCGCGGGATGCCGGCCGAGCATGCGATCGCGGCCGTCCGCGCGGTCCGGCCGGGCGCGATTGAGACCACCGCTCAGGCGGCGCATGTTCGGCGGGCTCCCGCAGCCGCTGCGGCTGCGCCTTCGTGCGACGCCGACGCGATCGAGGACCGGGCCGTCGGTTGTCTGCTCGGGCTGGCGATCGGGGATGCGCTCGGCACCACGGTCGAGTTCCGGCCGCGCGACAGCTTCCCGCCGCTTACCGAGATCGTCGGCGGCGGCCCGTTCGGGCTCGCCCGCGGCCAGTGGACCGACGATACGGCGATGGCCCTGGCCCTGGCCGAGAGCCTGCGGGAGACGCCGGACCTCGACGCGCACGACCTGATGCGCCGCTTCGTGTCCTGGTGGGAGGAGGGGGTCTATTCCTGCACGGGAACCTGCTTCGATATCGGCATCGCGACGCGGCAGGCGCTGGCGCGCTGGCAGCGCACCGGGGACCCCTTCGCAGGGTCGACGCGGGAGGACACGGCCGGAAACGGGTCGCTGATGCGACTGGCGCCGGTGGCGGTGCGGCACTGGAACGACCGACCCCGCCTGCGCGCGGTCGCCGCGCGCCAGAGCCGGACCACCCATGGCGCACCCCAGGCGGTCGATGCCTGCGTCGCCTATGCGGAGATCCTGGCCGACGCGATCGCGGGCGAACCAACCGCAACCGTCCTTGCGACACGCCCGGGTCCATGGGCCGAGCCGGTCGCGGAGGTGCTGGCCGGCTCGTGGCGCGGTCGCCGGCGCGAGGCGATACGGTCCAGCGGCTACGTCGTGCATTCGCTCGAGGCGGCGCTGTGGTCCATCGCCCGCAGTCATGACTTCCGTGACGCGGTCCGGTTCGCCGCCAACCTCGGCGAGGATGCCGACACGACTGCGGCCATCGCCGGCCAGTTGGCCGGAGCGATGACCGGCGCGAGCGGGCTTCCCGCGGACTGGCGGGAGCATCTCGCATGGCACGACCGGATCGAGGCGCTGGCCCGGGACCTCTTCCGCCAGTCGGTTGCCGGCTGAGGACGAGCGCAAGAGATCAGTCCGCCAGGAACCGCGCGACCGCGGCGCCCAGCAGGGCGAAGACCCGGCCGTCATCGTCGGCGCCGGTGCGGCCGAGGAGCCCGCGCAGCCAGCGGTCGGGAAGGGCGCGCTCGCCATGGAGGGCGCCGACCGCTGCACCGACGATCGCGGCCACGGTATCATTGTCCTTGGTGTCGTTCACGGCGCGGACGATCGCCTCTTCCGGATCGTCGCCGTGTCGCGCCAGGATCAGGAGGACGCAGGGGAGCGTCTCGAACAGGTGGGCGCCGGAGTACCATGCCTCCGCCGCCTCCAGGATCGGTCGGCCGGCAGCCAGCGCCTCCCGCACCCGCTCGTCCGCGA
>NZ_JAYSFE010000290.1:0-1686 GCF_041913585.1 Allostella sp. | reverse complement strand
TAACCGGTTGGTTACCCAACGGTATTCGCCCGTGTCGGCCCCTGTCAATCGAACCCCCGAGCGCGCCGGGACGACCCGGCGGCCGCGCGCCCGCCACCCCGAGGAGACGCGCCAGCGCCTGCTCGAGGCGGCCTGGACGGAGTTTTCGGCCAAGGGCCTGGGCGGCGCCCGGGTCGACGCCATCGCGCTCCGCGCCGGCGCCAACAAGCGCATGATCTATCACTATTTCGGCAGCAAGGCCGGGCTCTACCTCGCGGTCCTGGAGACCGCCTACGACCGCATCCGCGGCCACGAGCGGGCGCTGGCGCTGGAGGACGCGGCCCCGGCCGAGGGCATTGCCCGCCTCGTCGCCTACAATTTCGACTTCTGCCGCGACAATCCCGGCTTCATTCACCTGCTCGCCAACGAGAACCTGCACCGCGCCCGCCACCTCGCGAAATCGGCGAAGGTGCGCGCGGTCAACCTGCCGGTGATCGACACCATCGCCCGGCTGCTGGCGCGCGGCGAGGCCGAGGGCGCGTTCCGGCCGGGCGTCGACCCGCTCGACCTCTACATCACCATTGCCGCGCTCGGATATTTCTACTTCTCGAACATCCACACGCTCTCGGTGGTGTTCGGCCGCGACCTCGCCGCACCGGAGACGACGGCACGGCGCTGCCAGCTCCATGTCGACGTCATCCTGCGCTACCTGGCGCCCTGACGGCCGCCCTCAGAGCGCCAGTTCCAGCCCGTCCTCGGCCAGTTCCACCCCGTCGGGCGCGACCCGGCCCAGCATGTCGGGCGAGAAATGCGTCAGCACCACCCGCTTCGCGCCGATCGTCGGCAGGTGGCGGGCGAGCGTCGCCCAGTCGAGGTGGTACTTGACCCTGCGGTCGTGGAAATAGGCCTCGGCGACGAAGAGGTCGGCGTCGCGCGCCGCCAGGACGATGGCGTCGACCCATTCGGTGTCGCCGGTGTAGGTCACGACCCGGCCGTCGAGCTCGACCCGCAGCGCGTACGGCGGCGCCCCGCACCAGTGCACCATCTCGTAGGGGGTGACCCGCACCGGCCCGACCGCCGTCGCGACCCCGGCGGGCAGTTCCGTCTCCGTCACCGCAAAGCGCCGCTCGACGGTCGAGGAGCCGGGGAACAGCACTTCCATCGCCTCGCCGAGCCGGTCCTTCAGACCGGGCGGCCCGGCGATGGCGAGCGGCCGCGTCCGCCGGCTCACCAGCTGGGCGTCGAGCAGGAAGAAGGGCAGGCCGGCGAAGTGGTCGCCATGCAGGTGCGTGACCAGGACGGCGTCGATCGCGTTCGGGTCGACGCCGAAGCGGCGGATCGCCACCATCGACGAGGCGCCGCAGTCGATCAGCACCGCCCCCGACGATCCCGCGAGGTGGAAGCAGGTCTGGAAGCGCCCGCCCGAGCCGAAGGCGTCGCCGCAGCCGAGGAAGCGGAAGCGGACGCTCACGCCTGCCGCCGGAAGCGGAGGTTGCGGATGCGCGGGCTCGACGCGCAGAGGCCGGCCACCGCGCCCGCGCCGTCGCGCTCGACCCGGGCGACGACGGTCGAGGTCATCCAGCGGTTCGGCATCGCGATCTCGACGATGTCCGGTCCGACCGCCGTCACCGGCCAGGGGCCGGCCGCCGCCAGCGGGCCGCGGCAGCGGACGGCGAGCCCGTCGCCCTCGGCGGCGACGGTCCATTC
>NZ_JAYSFE010000289.1:0-1758 GCF_041913585.1 Allostella sp. | reverse complement strand
CGGCCGGCGATGGTGAAGCTCGCGGCCAGGACGGCGGCGGCCGTCGTCAGGTTCGTGTCGTTGACGCCGGACGCGATGACGAGGACGTCCGCCGCGACGTCGAAGCCGGACACCGTGTCGGCGCCGCTGCCGTCGCCAAAGGCGAACCGATCCGGCCCCGAGCCGCCGCCCAGGAGATCGTCCCCGGCGCCGCCGGTCAGGGTGTCGGCGCCGCTGCCGCCGTGGAGGCTGTCCTTGCCGTCGTCGCCGGCGAGCCGATCGTCGCCTTCGTCGCCGTAGATCAGGTCGTTGCCCGTGCCGCCGCCGATGATGTCGGCGCCGCCGTAGAGCCCGGACAGGCCGCCGCCCTGCACTTCCTCGTAGGGCTCGATGAGCAGGATACGGTCGCCCGAAATCACGTCGTCGCCGCTGCCGCCCGAGAGCGAGTCGGAGCCGAGATTGCCGTAGATGGTGTCGCTGCCGTCGTCGCCGGCGATCGTGTCGTTGCCGTTCAGGGCGTACTGGAAGGAGATCGAATAATACTGGTCGATGTCCTCCTGGGTCGGCACGCTGCCGAAGGCGTACATGAGAATGTCGCCGACCAGCAGATCGGCATCGGCGCCGCCATCGATCGAGTCGTCCCCGCCGACACCGAGAACGAGGTCGGTTCCGGCGCCGCCGAAGGCGCGGTCGTTGCCCGTGTCCCCGACGACCGTGTCGGCGCCGTCGCCGCCACGGAGCAGGTTGTCGCCGTCCGGCGTTACCGTCTCGCTGCCGAGGAAGCTGAGCAGGCCGCCCAGCACCAGGTCGTCGCCCGTGCCGCCGTCGATGGTGTCCGACCCGAATCCGCCGGCCAGATAGTCCGAGCCGTCCTCTCCCAGCAGGCGGTCCTCGCCCTCGCCGCCAAAGGCGAAGTCGACCCCGGCGCCGCCGAGTGCGGTGTCGTCGCCCGCGCCGCCGTCGATGCTGTCGTCGCCGTCGCCGCCGAGCAGGCTGTCGTCGCCGAGATCGCCCGTCACCGTGTCGTTCCCGGACTCGCCGAGCACGCTGTCCCGGCCCTGGCCGCCGAAGACGGAATCCGAGCCCTCGCCGCCGCCGACATAGTCGTCGCCGATATTGCCGTTGACGTGCCAGTCGTTCCCGGTGCCGCCGAAGACGCTGTCATTGTCCTGGCCACCGCGCACGAAATCGACGCCGGGCCCGCCATAGACGAGGTCGATGCCGGTATTGCCGTTGAGCGAGTCGTTGCCGTCCTCGCCGAAGATCACGTCATCGCCGTCGCCGCCCAGCGCGAGATCGTCGCCGGCACCGCCCTGGATCAGGTCGTCACCGCTGTTCGCGTTGTCGAGATTGGTGCCGCCGAACAGCAGGTCGGCGCCGCTGCCGCCCAGGATCGTGTCGTCGCCGGCAGCGCCGATGACGAGATCGGCGCCGCTGCCGCCGTCGGCGCTGTCGGCGCCGGCGGCGAGGTCGAGTACGTCGTCGCTCCCCAGACCGGCGACGGTGTCGGTCCCTCCCAGGCCGAGGATTGTATCTGCCCCCTCGGTACCGGGCAGGATGTCCGGCCCGTCGCCTCCGATGATCGCCATGGCTGCGCTCCCGCGTCGCTCTACCTGACGGACGACCCGCCAATTGCTGCCATAGGTTGCTCCGGTGCACGGGGTCGGATCAATCGCGGACGCATCCAATTCGCCGCCTTGCCGGGTGGTCCCGGGCTGCGCTAATTCGATGGCATGACCGAACGGACCGCGACCGGCTTCCTCGACGGCGTCCTCGACC
>NZ_JAYSFE010000288.1:0-1763 GCF_041913585.1 Allostella sp. | reverse complement strand
CAGGGGCCGCTCATCGACATGCAGGCGGTCGCCAAGGTCGAGGAGCACATCCAGGATGCCGTCTCCAAGGGCGCCCGGGTGGTCGTCGGCGGCAAGCGCCATGCGCTCGGCGGCAGCTTCTTCGAGCCGACGGTGCTGGCGGACGTCACCACCCGCATGGCCGTCGCCCGCGAGGAGACGTTCGGGCCGGTCGCGCCGCTCTTCCGCTTCAAGACCGACGCCGAAGCGATCGCCATGGCCAACGACACCGAGTTCGGCCTCGCCGCCTATTTCTTCAGCCGCGACATCACCCGCATCTGGAAGGCGTCGGAGGGGCTGGAGTACGGCATCGTCGGCATCAACACCGGCATCATCTCGACCGAGGTCGCGCCGTTCGGCGGCATGAAGGAGTCCGGTATCGGCCGCGAGGGCTCGAAGTACGGCATCGACGACTTCCTGGAGATCAAGTACCTCTGCATCGGCGGCATCGCCTGATCGGCCGGGGCGGGCGCCGCCGGGCGCCCGCCCGCTGCCTCCTCCATCGAAGGTCGGAACGGTGACCGAGAGCGACGATTCCGAGGCCCGGGCGGCCCTTGCCGTCCTCGGGCCGGAGTTCGACCTGCCGCCGACCGACGCCCCGCTCCGGCCCTATGTCATCTGCGCCTCGCCGCGCTCGGGCAGCACGCTGCTGACGACGCTGCTGCACGGGACGGGCCGCATGGGCGTGCCCGCGGAATATTTCAACCCGATCCACCTGCAGCCGAAACTGGGTGCGCGCTTCGGCGTCTCGGTCGGTGGCCCGCGCGTCGTCGCGGCCGGCTACCTGTCGGCGCTGGCGGCGCACCGCACCAGCGCCAACGGCGTCTTCGGCGCCAAGATCCTGCTGTCCCAGATGCAGTCCTGGATTGGCGTGCCGCAGTTCCGCGACCTCCTGGCGCGATCGACCTTCCTGTGGCTGCGCCGGCGCGACAAGCAGGCCCAGGCCCTGTCGCTGGTGCTGGCGCAGGCGACCCAGGTCTGGCACCGCGACCGCGACGCGGCACCGGTGGAGACCGTGCCCCGGTTCAGCGCGGGGGAAATGCGCCGGGCGCTCGGCATCGTGCTGGCCGAGGATTTCGCCTGGCGCGAGTTCTTCACGATCAACGGCGTGCACCCCATCTCCGTCGCATACGAGGATCTGGTGACCGATCCCGACGTGCCGTGCCGCGCGCTCGCCGAAGCCCTGGGCGTGCCCGATCTGCCGCGCCTCACGCTGCAGCAGGCGGTGACCCGGCCGACCGCCGGCGAGGCCAACGCGGTCTGGCGCCGGCAGTGGCGGCAGTCGCTGCGCTTCCGTCGCGATCGGCCCGCGGGCTAGGCTCGCCGGCGCCCGCCCGCCCGGCCGGACCGAACGAACCAAGGAGACCGAGGATGCCGTCGCTGCCGTCGAAGAAGGTGCTGAATCTGGCCGCCGCCCGGGCCGTGATGGCCGGGGCGGAGGCCGAGGCCGGACGCAACGGCTGGCGGGTCGCGATCGCCATCGTCGACGATGGCGGCCATCCGCTGCTGGTGCAGCGCCTCGACGGCGCGGGCGTCGGCAGTGTCGCCATCGCGCTCGGCAAGGCGCGGACCGCCGCCGTCTTCCGGCGGCCGACCAAGGCGATGGAGGATTCGGTCAATGGCGGCCGGTTCGCCTTCGTCGCCGCGCCCGACGCGGTGCCGCTCGAGGGCGGGCTGCCGATCGCGGTCGACGGCGACGTCGTCGGCGGCATCGGCGTCAGCGGCGTGACCTCGGCCCAGGATGC
>NZ_JAYSFE010000287.1:0-1794 GCF_041913585.1 Allostella sp. | reverse complement strand
GCCGCGGAGCGGGTCGCGCTGGCGATGGATGCCGATCCGCGTGCCTCCCATCGCGTGCTCCTGCTGTCGGACGGGCATGCCAATGCCGGGGTCACGGATGCCGGGGAACTGGCCCGGCAGGCGCAGGGGCTCGCCGCCCGCGGCATCGTCACGTCGGCCGTCGGGATCGGCGACGGGTACGACGAACTGCTGCTCGGCGGCATGGCCGAGCAGGGTGGCGGGCGCCTGCACGACGCCGAGCGGGCGCCGGAGATCGCCGAGGTCGTTCTCGGCGAACTGTTCGAAGGCCGGAACGCCCTTCTGGAGCGCACGGTCCTGCGGCTCGTGGTGCCGGCCAGCCTGCGCGCCGAGGTGGTGGGTGGCTGGCCGCATCGCGTGCTGCCCGGCGCGATCGAGGTCCGGATCGGGATGCTGCTGCCGGACGCCCCCAAGTTCGTGGCGTTCCGCCTGCACTGTCCCGCGGCCGAGGTCGGCTCCGAGCTGCTGATCGGCGCTTCCGCCGCCGGCGTTTCTCCGGACGGGGAGACGGAGGTGGTCAGCCCGATCATGGAGGCCGCCATCCGCTTCGCGCGCGGTGCCGAGAACAACGCCCACCCGCGCGATCCGGCGCGCAGCCGGATCGTCGCCGAGGCGTGGCAGGCACAGGTGCTGCGGCAGGCGATGGCCCTGAACCGAAGCGGCGACCGGCGCGGCGCCGAGCACTTCCTCGACCGGGAACTGCGCTGGTTCGAGCGCTATGTGCGCGGGCTCGACGGGGCCGAGGCGCTGGTGGCCGAACTCGTCCTGCTCCGCCGGCGGATCACCGAGGAACTGTCGCCCCGCCTGCGCAAGGAGATCTACGCCGCGTCCTCCAATCGCGCCTTCTACCAGAAGGACCTGCGCTCCGCGCCGCGCCCCGACCTGTCGGAGCGGCTGCGGCGCGATCGGTAGATGATGGAGGGTGCGAACATGGGTCGTGAAGGCGTCGGCCGGGCAACGGCGGAAGGCAGCCGATGGCAGCTGGTCTCGACGCTCGCCGCTGCGGGGTGGCTGCGCTGCACACTCCCGGCCCATCTGAAGGATGCCCGGCCCGCCGCGTCCCCGCGCGCCGTTGCGCCCGACCGGGTGCGCGGGATGCTCCTCGGGCTGGCGATCGGCGATGCACTCGGCAACACGACCGAGGGGATGCTGCCGGCCGAGCGGCGGAGATGGCACGGGGAGGTGCGCGACTACCTCCCCAACCGCCATGCCGGCGACCGCCGGGTCGGGCTGCCGTCGGACGACACGCAACTCGCCTGCTGGACGATCGAGCATCTGCTGGATCATCGGCGGGTCGAGCCCCAAGCCCTCCTCGGCCTCTTTGCGTCCCGGCCGATCTTCGGAATCGGCCGCTCGGTCGGGACGGCCGTCCGGGGCGCCCGTGGCGGCAGCCGCTGGTACGATGCAGCGCCGGAATCGCTCGGGAACGGGGCGTTGATGCGGATCGCGCCGGTCCTGCTGCCGCACCTCAGATCCATGTCGTCCGAGCTCTGGGCGGACGCGGTGCTGGCCACGGCAGCGACGCACAACGACCGCAGCACGATCGCCTGCAGCGTCGGTTTCGTCGCCCTGCTGCCCGAGCTACTGACGGCAGAGCGGCCGCCCGAACCGGCATGGTAGATCGACCGTTTCGTCGAACTGGCCGCGCCGGTGGAGGGCGATCGGGCGGCGAGGCCGCGCGGCGGTGCGCATGCCGGGCGCTATGTGGGGCCGCTGTGGCGGTTCGCGGACGAGCGGGTGCGGGAGGCGCTGGCCGCCGGCCGACCGGTCCTTGAG
>NZ_JAYSFE010000286.1:0-1849 GCF_041913585.1 Allostella sp. | reverse complement strand
GCGTCCGGCTTGCCGATGACCCGGTCCGCCATCATGGCGTCGACCGTCGGCGCCTGGGCATGCGCTGCGGCGACCGGCAGGGCCAGCGCCAGCGCCAGCACCCAGAGCCGCAGGACCACTGCAAATCGCGCCAAAGCCGCCTCCGATCCACGAGATGTTGGGTCGGGAATATAAGTCGCCCCCCGGATCGAGGCAACCGACGGCGCTTCAGCCGCCGGTTTCCCGGGCTCGCCGCGCCATCGCCGCGCCGAGCGCCGCCAGTGCCGTCTCGAGCTCCGAGGCACCTTCGGACGGCGGCGGCGAGGGCGAGGGCGAGGGCGACGCCGGCGGGGCCTTCGGTCGCGCCGACAGGACGGCGTGGCGGAGCGCGATCCGGGCGACCGCGCGGAAGCCGAAATGGGCGTTGATGCGCTCGACGATGCGGTGCGACAGGTGCTGGACCTCGAGCGCCCAGGCCGACTCGACGCGCAGGTGCAGGGTTCCGTCGCGACGCTGGCCCTTGGCGAAGGCGAGGCGCTCGGGCTGCGTGTGGTCGGCGAGCGGCACCCCGACGATGGCCCGCCAATCGGTCAGGATCGCCGCCACGGCGAAGCCGTAGCGGGCGAAGACGGGGCGGGCGACACCGGTCACCATGCGGCCGACCGGCGCCAGCCCGGCGGCGCTGCGCGCGTCCTTCATCGGCCGGCGAATCCCTGGCGGTCTGCGAACATGGCGCGAGTATAGTCCGCCCTGATGCCGACCGCGCCCGCGCCGACCGACGTCGCGCGCCTTCTCCTCGACTGGTACGACCGCCATCGCCGCGTCCTGCCGTGGCGGGCGCTGCCCGGCGCCGGCGCCGATCCCTACCGCGTCTGGGTCAGCGAGGTCATGCTGCAACAGACGACGGCGGCCGCCGTCGCCAACGCCTTCGCCGGCTTCCTCGCCCGTTTCCCGACGGTCGAGGCGCTGGCGGCGGCGCCGATCGACGAGGTGCTGCATGCCTGGCAGGGCTTCGGCTACTACGCACGGGCGCGCAACCTGCACCGGGCGGCCGGCGTCGTCGCCGCCGCCGGCGGCCGCTTCCCCGACACCGAGGAGGGCCTGCGCGCCCTGCCCGGCGTCGGCCCCTATATCGCGGCCGCGGTCGCGGCGATCGCCTTCGACCGCCCGGCGACGGTGGTCGACGCCAACGTCGAGCGCGTGGTCGCCCGGCTCTTCGCGATCCGCACGCCGCTGCCGGCGGCCAGGCCCGCCATCCGCGCCGCCACCGCGACCCTGACGCCGCCCGGCCGGCCGGGCGACTTCGCGCAGGCGATGATGGACCTGGGCGCCACGGTCTGCACGCCGCGGCAGCCGCGCTGCATGATCTGCCCGCTCGAGTCCGCCTGCCGCGCATCGGCCGAGGGCGTCGCCGGCGCGCTGCCGGCGAAGTCGCCGAAGCCGGAGCGGCCGCGGCGCCATGGCGTCGCCTACTGGTTGACGGCATCCGACGGCCGGGTCCTGCTGCGCCGGCGACCCGCCGAGGGCCTGCTGGGGGGAATGATGGAGGTGCCGACCGGACCCTTCCGCGACCGTCCCTGGGAGGCGGCGGAGGCGGTGACGGCCGCACCGGTGGCGGCGGACTGGCGTCCGCTCGCCGGCACGGTCGCGCACGGCTTCACCCACTTCGGCCTGGAACTCCGCCTGTTCGCGGCGCGCATCGGAGGCGCCGACCCGGCGCTCGGCACCTGGTCGGAGGTGGCGCGCCTCGGCGACCATGCCCTGCCGACGCTGATGAAGAAGGTCGTCCGCCACGCGCTGGCGGCGGGGCAGGATTCTAGGGCGGCGCCAGCCGTTCGCGCACCGCGGGCGGCAGCGAGCCGTCGCGCCA
>NZ_JAYSFE010000285.1:0-1863 GCF_041913585.1 Allostella sp. | reverse complement strand
CCCTATGCCCAGGCGAGCGAGGCGGCGGTGGCGGCGGCCGAGGCCGGCGACGGCGGGGCGCTGGCGAGCGAGATGCTGGCGCTGGCAGGCGACCGCAACCATCCCCATGGCCTCGTCCGGACCTTCGCCGGCGTCCGGCGGACCGCCTGGTCGGTGCGCGACCGGCTGTCGCTCGACCACTGGCGCAGCATCCTGGCGCTCACCGGCGACGAGGACGAGCCGCCGGGCGACCTCGTCGAACTCGCCGCCCGGCTCGACATGCTGATCCGCCGGTCGGCGGCGCTGGCCGGCCTCTCGGCGGAGAACATGACGCGCGGGCCGAACTGGCTCTTCCTCGATCTCGGCCGCCGCATCGAGCGCGGCGTCGGCGCCGCCTGGGTGGCCCGTCAGCTCGTCGGCGAGCCCGGCGAGCGCGCCGTCGAGCGCATGCAGATGGCGCTCGAGATCGCCGACAGCGCCATGACCTACCGCTTCCGCTACCTCGGCACCTTCCAGGCGCCGCCCGTCCTCGACCTGCTGCTGCTCGACGAGAGCAACCCGCGCTCGGCCGCCTACCAGATCGCGACCCTGGCGCGGCACCTGGCGGACCTCCAGGAGGACCCGGCCGGCGGCCCTGCCGACGAGCACGCGATCGTGCCGCTCCTGGTGCGCCTGCGCCGGACCGATCCGGCGACGCTGGCCGACCCCGCCGCCGTCGGCGCCCTGTCGGCCGCCGTCGGGGGCGCCCTCCAGGACCTGTCGGACGCCCTGGCCGACCGCTATTTCCGGCCCTCGCCGCGGCGGCGGACCGGCTCGGCGCCGAGGGGCGAGGGGGCATGACGGAATATAGCGTCCGCCATCGCACCATCTACCGCTACCTCCAGCCGGTGGCGCAGTCGCAGCATCTCCTGCATCTGGCGCCGCGGCCGACGGCGCGGCAGTCGGTCGTCGATTGCGCCGTCCGGGTGACGCCCGAGCCGACGCGCCGGGTCGAGCGGCTCGACGCCTTCGGCAACCGCGCGGAGTGGCTGGCGCTGGAAGATCCGCACACCACCCTCGAGATCCTGGCCGAGAGCCGGGTCGTCGAGGCGGCCCTGCCGGCCCCCGATCCCGCCGGGTCCTGGCCGTGGGAGGCGGTGCGCCGGCGACTGGAGGCCGCGCTCGACGTCGCGGAGCGCGAGGCGGTCGACTTCCTCTTCGACTCGCCGCTGGTGCGGCCGTCGACGGATCTCTCGGCCTATGCGCTGGCGAGCTTTCCGCCAGGCCGCCCCGTGCTCGCCGGCGCGATCGACCTGATGGGCCGCATCCATGCCGATTTCCGCTACGACACGACGGTGACGGATGCGACGACTCCGGTCGACCGGGTGTTCGCGATCCGTGCCGGGGTCTGCCAGGATCTCGCCCATGTCGGGATCGCCTGCCTGCGCGCGATCGGCCTGCCGGCGCGCTACGTCTCGGGCTACCTGCTGACCAGCCCGCCGCCGGGGATGCCGCGCCTCGTCGGCGCCGACGCCAGCCACGCCTGGTTCGCCGCCTGGTGTCCGCCCTTCGGCTGGGTCGACCTCGACCCCACCAACGACGTCCTGCCGGGGACGGGCCATGTCACCGTCGCGTGGGGGCGGGACTATGGCGACGTCGCGCCGATCAACGGCGTCGTCGTCGGCGGCCGCGACCACACGATCGAGGTCGCGGTCGACGTCGCGCCGCCGGCTTAGCCGCCGACGCAATCGTGATCGCGCGTGACGTGCGCCCCGGCCCGGGCTCCGGGTAGAACGGTCGCCATGTCCCGCGCCTCACCCGCCCTCGCGTCCGCCCGGTCCGGCCTGCGCCTGCCGCCGATGCCCTGGCGCGACCGCGCCGGCCGCCTCTCGCCGATCAAGACGG
>NZ_JAYSFE010000284.1:0-1885 GCF_041913585.1 Allostella sp. | reverse complement strand
GTGATGCGGCCGGTGCGCGGGTTCTCCGAGGGGATGTTCTCGATCGTCATGGTGAGGCGGGCGCTGTCGGATTCGACGACGATCGTGTGCGTGTTGCGGGTCACCGTCGGGTCGGCCCAGATTTCCAGCCGCGTGCGGTCCGGGCCGATGCCGGCGAGCGAGAGCGCGGCGGCGACGTTGACGTTGGCGGGGAAGCCGCGGGCGCCGTCGCGGGCCGAGCCGTCGAAGATCCGGGTCGGTTCGGTGATCGCCGCGACGTCGATGCCGTGCTGGTCGAGATAGGGGGCCCCGGCCAGCCCCTTGGGCGGCTTGCGGGTGACGATGCGGGCGCTCTCGATCGTGCCCTCGGCGGCGGCGCGGACGGCGTCGAGCCCGAGGAGCGCACCCGTCGGCACGATGATGCGGGCACCCGTCTCGCGCGCCCGGTCGACCAGGTCCATGCGGTCGAGGAGGGCGCCGACCGAAAGCGGCATGACGATGCGGCCGGCGGCGATCGCCGGTTCCAGGATCTGGGCGAAGACGGCCTTGGGGGCGCATTCGACGACGACGTCGGCGACCTCGGGCAGTTCCTCGACCGGCAGCACCGGCACCGGCTGGGCGAAGCCGGCGATGCGCCGGGCGGCACCATCGCGGTCGCGGGCCGAGACCGCGGTCAGCCACAGGCCGGGGATGCCGGCATCCAGCCGTCGTGCGATCTCGAAGCCGATGGCCCCCAGCCCCGCCACCGCCACCCGCAGTTCCGTTCCTGCCGCCATGATCGTCCTCCCCCTTCGCGCCTGCCGATCTGTTAGCCGAACCGCGGGCGCCGGTCCATGTCACCGGGCGGCGCCGGCCGAATGGTCGCGCTACCGCGGGCCGGGCTTGCGGCAGCGGTGGTGCCGGACCTACATTCGGGGCGCTCCCGGGTCCCCCGGCCCGGGCCGATCTTGCGCGCGGGTGAGAGTGCCCCGCCCCATCCCGTTCGTCGAAAGGACAATCCGACCGTGACCGCCCTTCGCACGCCCTACCTCATGTTCATCGGCGACTCGCACGACCAGCTCGCGGCCAAGGTCGCGGACGGCGTCGTCTACTGGCGCCGCGACTGGTGCGTGGGGCAGTTCCGCCTGCCGGGCTGCAAGGCGGACCTCAGGATCCCCGACATGTCGATCGAGGCGGCCGCCAAGGCCGGCGTCGGCACCGTCATCGTCGGCGTCGCCAACCGCGGCGGCAAGATCCCCGACAGCTGGGTCGAGAGCCTGGTCAAGGCGCTCGACCTCGGCATGGACGTGGCGAGCGGCCTGCACAAGCGGCTCGCCGACATTCCCGAACTCGCCGCAGCGGCCAAGCGCAACGGCCGCATCCTGCTCGACGTCCGCCATCCGACGCAGGTGTTCGACGTCGCCGACGGCAAGAAGCGCTCCGGCAAGCGGCTGCTCGCGGTCGGCACCGACTGCTCGATCGGCAAGATGTTCACCGCCCTCGCCATCGAGAAGGAGATGAAGGCGCGCGGCCGGAAGGCGACCTTCCGCGCCACCGGCCAGACCGGCATCTTCATCGCCGGCTCGGGTGTCGCGGTCGACGCCGTCGTCTCCGACTTCATCTCGGGCGCGACCGAGTGGCTGTGCCCGGCCAACGACGACGATCACTGGGACATCGTCGAGGGCCAGGGGTCGCTCTTCCACGCTTCCTATGCCGGGGTCAGCCTCGGCCTGCTGCATGGTTCGGCGGCGGATGCGCTGGTGATGTGCCACGAGCCGACCCGCAAGCACATGCGCGGCCTGCCGACCTATCCGCTGCCGAGCCTGGAGGAATGCATCCGGGTGAACCAGGAGATGGGCCGCCTGACCAATCCGAACTGCAAGGTGATCGGCCTCGCCATCAACACGGCCGCCCTCGACGCCGCCGC
>NZ_JAYSFE010000283.1:0-1914 GCF_041913585.1 Allostella sp. | reverse complement strand
TCAGCCCGCGCACGGTCGAGATCTACCGCGCGAACATGATGGAGAAGCTGAAGGCCCGCTCGGTCTCGGAGGCGGTCCGCGTCGCCATCCTGGCCGGCGTGCCGGCGCGTGGCGAGAACTAGGGATTTCCCTTAGTTGCCGGTGCCGGGGCACGTGGTCCACATGTCGACCCGCAGAAGGTCCTCCCCGGACGAGGGCAGCGGGTGTGCATGCGAAACGGCCATCGGGCCGATCTCATCATCATCGTGGACGACGATGCGGCGGTGCGCCGGTCGCTGACGCTGCTGCTCGCCGCCTATGACTGGGACGTCGTGTCGTTTGCCTCGGCCGGCGACCTGCTCTCCGCCGGGCTGCCGCGGGACCGCCGTCTGTGCCTGGTCGTCGACCAGGAGATGCCCGGAATGACGGGGCTCGACCTGCTGTCCGCCCTGCGCACGGCCGGGCACCGGCAGCCGGCGATCCTCGTCACCGGGCTGGTCGACGGCCGGCGCCGCGTCGAGCAGGTGGCGCGCGGGATTCCCGACACGGTCTTCCTGCACAAGCCGATCGACGCCGATCAGTTCGTCCATTGCGTGCAGCGCTGCCTGAGCGGCGCGGCAGGGGATTGACGCAGGTCAAGGAGACGTCGCGGCCGCGGTCCTAGTCTTCGCAGCGAAGATCGAAATGATCTTCTGGCGAAGAGGAGAGTGACCTCATGACCGAGACGAAGGACACCAAGGGCACGCCCGCCCCGGCGCCCGCCACCCGTCCGTTCCTGTCGCCCTTCCGCGACGAGTTCGACAGCATGTTCGAGCGCCTCGCGCGCGGCTTTCCGCCGTTTCCGTTCCATGATCTCGGCCACTGGCTGGGGCGCGGCGCCCCCGGTGCGGCCGTTCCCGCCGCCGACGTCGTCGAGACCGACAAGGCCTACGAGATCAAGGTCGACCTGCCCGGGTTCGAGGAGAAGAACGTCGCCGTCGAACTGTCCGGGGACCAGCTGACCCTCCGGGCCGAGCGCAGCGAGGAGCGCGAGGAGAAGCAGCAGAACTACCATGTCAGCGAGCGCCGCCGCGGTTCCTGCCAGCGCATGTTCCGCCTGCCGGACGGCGTCGACCGGGAGAAGATCGCCGCCAGCTTCGAGAACGGCGTGCTCAAGGTGACGGTGCCGAAAACCGAGCCGGCCGCGGCGCAGAGCCGCAAGATCGCCATCAACGGCTGACCGGGCCGCAGGCGGGCGGGGTGGCCGGCCGGCGCGAGCGGCACCACCCTCTCCCGCCCACTCCGTACATCTACCTAAGGGCAATCCACGAATTCCGGCCGCGGGGAGCGGCGACTACAACTTTGTCCCAGGCACGCGCCAGGAGGGACGAAGACGATGCTCGCCACAACCGCCACCGCCAGCACGCTGCATCCGGCGACCGCCAGCCTGTTCCACGCCGCCCCGTCGCGACCGTCCGAGCCGGCGCGCGGCCGGGCTCCGGTTCCGGCACTGTCGCAGCCGCGGCCCGTCCAGGCCCATGCCCGCGGCACGGTCATCCTGCACGAGGGCGACGCCGCCACCCATTGCTACGAGGTGGTGTCGGGGCTCGCCCGGACGTGCAAGCTGCTGGCCGACGGCCGGCGCCTGATCGGCGAGTTCCTGATGCCCGGCGACGTCTTCGGGTTCGAGCTCGGCCAGACCCAGTCGGTCGATGTCGAGGCGGTCACCGCGACCTCGGTCGTGCGCCTGCCGCTGGCGCGGGTCCGCGATCCTGCCGATGACGGCGACGCCACCGCCCGGCGGATGTTCCGCCTCGCTTTCGAGGCAGCCGTCCGCACGAATGCCCGCCTGCTGCTCCTGCCCCGGCAGACGGCGCAGGAGCGGGTTGCCGGCTTCATCCTCGAGATCGACCGCCGGCTGGAGCGGCCGGCCAACCGCATCGAGCTGCCGATGAC
>NZ_JAYSFE010000282.1:0-1923 GCF_041913585.1 Allostella sp. | reverse complement strand
CGCGCCGCGTCTGGATGGCGAGGCCGAGGTTGGCCGCGAACTCGACCAGCAGGTTGGCCTCCTCCTCGCCGAACCGGCCGATGCGATCGGAATAGACGACGAGGACGGCGGCGACGCCGGACCTGTCGGGCACCGGGATCGCCATGCAGGAGTGCAGCCCGGCCTGCGCGGCGAGCTCGGTCCAGAAGCCCATGGCCGGGTCGCGGGCGATGTCGTTGCTGGTCTGCGGGGTGCCGCTGCGGATCGCCCGTCCGGTCGGCCCCTGGCCGGCCGCGTCGTCCGACCAGTGGACCGTCAGGTGGTCGATGTAGCGGGCCGCCTCTCCGGCCCACGCGATCGGCTTGACGGTGCGTTCGGCATCGTTCTGGGGCACGCCGATCCAGGCGACGGCGTAACCCCGACTTTCGACCAGGAGTTCCACGAGGCGGGCGAGCATCGCCTGCTCGTCGGTCTCGCGCAGGATCACGCCGTCGCAGCGGACGATGAGTTCGCGGACCGCGGCGACCCGGTCTGCCGTCTCCTCGGCCGCCTTGCGGGCGGTAATGTCGGTGTGGGTGCCCGACATGCGGAGGGGACGGCCCTCGGCATCGCGTTCGGTGACCATGCCGCGGTCGAGGACCCAGACGATCGACCCGGACTTGTGGTGCATCCGCACCTCGATCTCGTAGTATTCCCGGGTGCCCGCAAACACCTCCTGAAGCTGCGCTTCCGACCGGGCGAGGTCGTCGGCATGGGCCAGCCGCTCCCAGGTCGCGATCGAGATCGGCTCCAGTTCCGCCAGGGTGTAGCCGACGATCTCGGCCCAGCGCTCGTTGAAGACCACCGCGCCGGTCTGGACGTTCCACTCCCAGGTGCCGGCGTTGGTGCCCCAGATGATCTCGGAAAGCCGCTGCCGCTCCTCGGCGAGGCGGCTCGCCATCGCCTTGTGCTCGGACACGTCGACGAAGGAGACCGGGACGCGGCGGGCCGCTTCCTCGTCCGCCGGCCGGGGCATGGAGAGGATGGTGGTGATCGGCCGCCCGTCCAGCGTCTGGAACGGGGCTTCGGCGGTGAAGGTCGGCTGCCGCTCCCAGAGCGCCGCCAGCTCGTCGAGGAGCACGGTCCGGGCCGCGGGCGTGAAGGTGCGGCCGATGCCGGAGAGCAGGTCGGACTCCGAGGCCGCACCGAACATGCGGCGACCGGCGGGGTTGACGCGGACGACGCGGATCGCCGCCAGCAGCTCGTCGAGCAGGGCGGGGTGGGCGGCCGCGTGGGCGCGGATGTCGGTCACGCCGGCGGCACGCAGTTCCTCCAGCCGCCGCACCACGCCGGAGAGATCCTCCTCGAAGATGGCGACGGCGGCGGTGTCCACCAGCCCGCGGAAGCGGTCCTCGCTCGCCTCCAGGACGCGGTCGAAGCGGGCGAATGCCTCGACCTGCTGCAGTGCGAGCGCCAGCGCCGCCGTCGCCGGGACGAGGGTTCCGATGTAGGGCAGGGCCAGACGGCCCAGGATCTGCTCCTCGAAATCCACCGGCAGCAGGGAGAACAGGCCCAGCGGCAAGGCATGGACGATCAGGCCGAGCAGCAGGAACGCGCCGACGCCGGGTGCCTGCGCGCGCCCACGGTAGTGGCGATGGAAGGCGACGCCGGCGACGACGGCGGTCGCCATGACGACGACCCCGACAAGGCTTCCGGCGCCGCCGATCCAGAGCCGGGTCGCCATCATCACCGCACCGGCCGTGACCCCGACGACGGGGCCGCCGAGCGCGCTCGCCACCGACAGCACCACGTTCCGCGCGTCGAAGATGATCCCGGGGGCCAGCGTGACGGCCAGCATCATGCCGATGGCGCCGGCTGCCCCGAACAGCAGGCCCGAGACGACCTGGCCGCCGAGGTCGCTGCCCCGCCAGCGCTCGACGAGGAAGCGCTGCGCCATGCACAGCA
>NZ_JAYSFE010000281.1:0-1923 GCF_041913585.1 Allostella sp. | reverse complement strand
TGCTGTGCATGGCGCAGCGCTTCCTCGTCGAGCGCTGGCGGGGCAGCGACCTCGGTGGACAGGTCGTCTCGGGCCTGCTGTTCGGAACCGCGGCCGGCCTCGGCATGATGCTGGCGATCACCCTGGCGCCCGGACTGATCTTCGATTCGCGGACCGTGGTGCTGTCCGTGGCGAGCGCCCTCGGCGGCCCCGTCGTCGGGGTGACGGCGGGCCTGGTGACGGCGGCGACCCGGCTCTGGATCGGCGGCGTCGGGGCCCTGGTCGGGACCCTCAGTGTCGTGCTCGCCGTTCTCATCGGCGTCGCCTTCCACCGCGTCTACCGCGGCCGCCCCACGGCACCCGGCGTCGGCCCGTTCGTTGTGCTGGGGCTGATCACCCAGGCCATGTCGCTGGCGATATTCGCCCTGTTGCCAGTTGATTACGAGGAACAGATCCTGGGCCGTCTGGCCCTGCCCTATTTCGGAACCCTCATCCCGGCGACGGTGGCGCTGGCGCTCGGGCTGCAGCAGGTCGAGGCATTCGCCCGCTTCGACCGCATCCTCGAGGCGAGCGAGGACCGCTTCCGCGGACTGGTGGACACCGCCGCCGTCGCCATCTTCGAGGAGGATCTCTCCGACGTGATGCGCCGGCTCGAGGAACTGCGCGCCGCCGGCGTGACCGATATCCGCGCCCACGCGGCCGCCCATCCCGCCCTGCTCGACGAGCTGCTGGCGGCGATCCGCGTCGTCCGAGTCAACCCCGCCGGCCGCAGGGTGTTCGGCGCGGCCTCCGAAGCCGACCTGCTCTCCGGCATCGACCGCACCTTCACGCCCGCGGCCCGGACCGTCCTCGTCGACCTGTTGGCGGCGCTCTGGGAGCGGCAGACGACCTTCACCGCCGAGGTCCCGTTGCAGACGCTGGACGGGCGAGCCGTCACCACCATCCTCTCCCTACCCCTGCCGGCGGACGACGAAGCGGCCCGCCGTGTGCCGGTCTCGTTCGTCGACGTGTCCGAGCACAAGGCGATGTCGAGCCGCCTCGCAGAGGAACGGCAGCGGCTTTCCGAGATCATCTGGGGCACCAATGCCGGCACCTGGGAGTGGAACGTCCAGACCGGCGCGGTGGTCTTCAACGAGCGCTGGGCCGAGATCGTCGGCTACACCCTGGCGGAACTGGAGCCGATCTCGATCGCGACCTGGGAGCGGCTGGCCCATGCCGACGACCTCGCCCGGTCGGAAGCGCAGCTTCAGGAGGTGTTTGCGGGCACCCGGGAATACTACGAGATCGAGGTGCGGATGCACCACAAGTCCGGGTCGATCGTCTGGGTGCTCGACCGCGGCAAGGTCACCGAGCGCGATGCCGAGGGTCGTCCCCTCCGCATGTCGGGCACCCACACCGACATCACCGACCGCAAGACGGCCGAGGAGGCGGCGGCGCGGATCGCCGCGGTTCGCGAACTCATCGTCCGCTGCGACGGCGTGATCCTACGCGAGACCGAGGAGCAGGCGATGCTCGCCCGCCTCGTGGAACTCCTGGTCGAAAGCCGGGGTTACGCCGTCGCCTGGATCGGGGTGCCCCAGAAGGATGACGAGCGCACGGTCAAGCCCCTGGTGTGGGCGGGTAGCGCGGTGCGTTACATCGACCGGCTGACGGTCCATTGGTCGGACGACGCGGCGGGCCAGGGCCCGACCGGACGGGCGATCCGCACCGGCGCCCCGCAGACCAGCAACGACATTGCCCGCGATCCGACCATGGGCTTCTGGACCACCCTCGCCGAAGAGGTCGGCCTGCGCTCCTGCATGGCGATCCCGGTGCCCGACAGGTCCGGCGTCGCCGCCGTGCTCGTCGTCTATTCCGACCGCACCGGCCGGTTCGGCGAGGAGGAGGCGAACCTGCTGGTCGAGTTCGCGGCCAACCTCGGCCTCGCCATCCAGACGCGGCGCG
>NZ_JAYSFE010000280.1:0-1925 GCF_041913585.1 Allostella sp. | reverse complement strand
CATTGCCCGGTCCCGTGCCCGCCGGCTTGCAGTCGATGCCGCCGCCGCTAGACTGCCGCCGCCGGACGGGCCGTCCGGTGCCGCCGGCACGAGCGCGAAGGAACCATGGCAGAGACGGACAAGCGGGGACCGCGGCTGGCGGTCGACATCGGCGGAACCTTCACCGACATCGTGCTCGAGGCGGGCGGCCGGCGCTGGACGCGCAAGGTGCTGACGACCCCGTCGGCGCCCGAGCTGGGCGTCATGGAGGGCGTCGCCGTCACCCTCGCCGACGCCGGCCTCGCCCTCGCCGGGATCGAGATGCTGGTCCACGGCACGACGCTCGCCACCAACGCCATCATCGAGCGCAAGGGCGCGGTGACGGCGCTGATCGCCACCGAGGGCTTCCGCGACACCGTCGATATCGCCTACGAGAGCCGCTACGACCAGTACGACATCTTCATCGAGAAGCCGCCGGCGCTGGTGCCGCGCTGGCGCCGCTTCACGGTGCCCGAGCGGGTCGACGTCAAGGGCCGGGTGCGGCTTCCCCTCGACCCGGCGGCCGTCGAGGCGCTGGTGCCGGCGATCGCGGCGGCGGGGGTCGAGAGCATCGCCGTCGCGCTGATGCATTCCTATGCCGAGCCGGCGCACGAGGCGGCGATCCGCGACATCCTCGCCCGCCGCCTGCCCGGCCTCCCGGTCACCCTCTCGTCCGAGGTCTGCCCCGAGATCCGCGAGTACGAGCGCACCTCGACCGCCATCGCCAACGCCTATGTCCAGCCGCTGATGGCCGGATATCTCGCCCGGCTGGAGCAGGCGCTGAAGGACGGCGGCTTCCGCGGCAGCGTCTACCTGATGACCTCGGGCGGCGGCCTGACGACGATCGCGACCGCCCGGCGCTTCCCCATCCGCCTCGTCGAATCGGGCCCCGCCGGCGGCGCCATCCTCGCCTCGCACATCGCCGCCGCGGCGGGGGAGGAGAAGGTGCTGTCCTACGACATGGGCGGGACGACGGCCAAGATCTGCCTCATCGAGAAGTACCGCCCGGCGAGCGCGCGGTCCTTCGAGGTCGACCGCGCCGCCCGCTTCCTCAAGGGCAGCGGCCTGCCCTTGCGCATCCCGGTCATCGAGATGGTGGAGATCGGGGCGGGCGGCGGCTCGATCGCCCGCGTCGACGCCCTCAAGCGCATCACCGTCGGCCCGGATTCGGCCGGGTCGGAGCCGGGCCCCGCCTGCTATGGCCGCGGCGGCCGGATGCCGACCGTGACCGACGCCGACCTCGTGCTCGGCAAGATCGACCCCGCCCGCTTCGCCGGCGGCAAGATCCCCCTCTATCCCGACCGCTCGGCCGCCGCGCTGGAGGCTGAGGTCGGCGAGGCGCTCGGCCTCGGGCCCGAGATGGCGGCCTTGGGCGTCGCCGAGATCGTCGACGAGAACATGGCCAACGCCGCCCGCGTCCACGCCGTCGAGCGCGGCGAGGCGGCCGACGCCCACACCCTCGTCGCCTTCGGCGGCGCCGCGCCGCTGCACGCCGCCCGGCTGGCCGAGAAGCTCGGCATCGACCGGGTGATCGTGCCGGTCAACGCCGGCGTCGGCTCCGCCGTCGGCTTCCTCCTCGCCCCCATCGCCTACGAGGTGGTGCGCAGCCGCTACATGCGGCTCGACGCGTTCGACGCGGGCCTGGCCAACCAGCTCCTCGACGCCATGACGGCCGAGGCCGACGCGGTCGTCGCCGCCGGCGCGGCCGGCCGCCCGCTGACGCGCACCCGCTACGCCTTCATGCGCTATGTCGGCCAGGGCCACGAGATCGTCGTCCCGCTCCCCGACCGCCCCCTGGTCGAATCCGACCGCACCGCCCTCCAGGCCGCCTACGACGCCGAATACCGCACCCTCTTCGCCCGCGTCGTCCCCACCGCCGCCGTCGAGGTGCTGAGCTGGGGCGTGGT
>NZ_JAYSFE010000279.1:0-1950 GCF_041913585.1 Allostella sp. | reverse complement strand
GAGCGGGCAGCCGTGAGCGGGCAGCCGTGACGAAGCCGCCTCAGGTCTGCAGGACGTAGCGGCCGGGGGCGTCGTCGATCGGCGGGTAGCCGGCGGCGGGCGCCCCCAGCGACGGCGGCGGCACCGGCTCGCCCGAGCGGGCATCGAGCCATCGGCCCCATTCCGGCCACCACGACCCTTCGGAGAGCGGTGCCAGCGTCAGCCAGCGGTCGGGGTCGACATGGGGGTCGCCGTCCTTGCGCGACAGCGCGCGGTAGCGCCGGCCCGGGCGGCCCGGCTCCGACACGATGCCGGCATTGTGGCCGCCGGAGGTCAGCAGGAAGGTGACTTCCGTGTCGGTCAGGAGCTCGATCTTGTGGACCGAGCGCCAGGGCGCGACATGGTCCCATTCGGTGCCGACGGCGAAGATCGGCTGGCGGATGTCGGTCAGTGCGACCGGACGGCCGTCGACCCGGTAGCGCCCCTCCGCGAGGTCGTTCTCGAGATAGAGTTGGTGCAGGTATTCCGAATGCATCCGGAACGGCATCCGCGTGGCGTCGGCGTTCCAGGCCATGAGGTCGTTCATCGGCCGGCGGTCGCCCATCAGGTACTCGTGGACGAGGCGCGACCAGATGAGGTCGTTCGACCGCAGCAGCTGGAAGGCGCCGGCCATCTGGCGGGCATCGAGATAGCCCTGCCGCCACATCACGTCGTCGAGGAAGTCGAGCTGCGCCTCGTTGATGAAGAGCTTGAGTTCGCCGGCCTCGGTGAAGTCGGCCTGGGCCGCCAGCAGCGTCAGGCTGGCGAGCCGCCGGCCGCCGTCCCGCGCCATGACGGCGGCGGCGATCGTCAGCAGCGTGCCGCCGAGGCAGTAGCCGACGCCGTGGATCGGCCGGCCCGGCACGATGGCACCGACCGCGTCGAGCGCCGCCATCACGCCGAGGCGGCGGTAGTCCTCGAGGTCGCGGTCGCGGTCGCCCTCGTCGGGGTTCTTCCACGACAGCATGAACACGGTGTGGCCGCGCTCGACCAGCCAGCGCACCAGCGAGTTCTGCTGCGACAGGTCGAGGATGTAATACTTCATGATCCAGGCCGGGACGATCAGGATCGGCTCGGGCCGCACGGCATCGGTCGTCGGCGCGTACTGGATCAGCTCCATCAGCGCGTTGCGCCAGACGACCTTGCCGGGAGTGACGGCGAGGTTGCGTCCGACCTGGAACGCCTCGGCCCCGACCGGCGGCCGGCCGGCGATCGCGCGCTCCCAGTCCGCGTACAGGTTGGCGAGGCCGGCGACGAGGTTGCTGCCGCCGCTGGCGAGCGTGCGCTCCAGCACCTCGGGGTTGGTGAGGACGAAGTTCGAGGGCGCGACCATGTCGAGGAGCTGGCGCGATGCGAACTCGACCGCCGCCTCGTGCTGGCGGGTGACGCCCGGCACCCCCACCGTGGCGTTGTGCCACCATTGCTGCTGCAGCAGGAAGGCCTGGCTCATGACGTTCCACGGCCAGCGGCGCCACGCCTCGTCGGCGAAGCGGCGGTCCTGGGGCAGCGGCTCGATGCAGGGCGGTGCGTCGGGGGCGAGGCCGCAGCGGCCGGCATAGGTGGCGAGGCGGGCCCATTTCCGCCACGCCTTCTCGGCGAGGTGGAAGCGGCGGCCCGGCGCCATCGCGAGATGCACCCACCAGTCGAGCGCGGCCCCGGCCAGGGCCGCGGGCGACAGCCCCCCGGTCAGCCGGGCGACGTTGGCGGTGATCGAGCGGTCGACCAGCTCGGCCATCGCCTCGGAGGCCGACGGCGCCTCGGCCGGGGGTGGCGGCGGCGGCGCCGCCGCCGTCCTGACCGGCGCGATCCTGGCCGCCGGGTTCCTGGCACCCCTCATCGACGAACTCCTGCTCCTGCCAACGACCGGCCTTGTCCGCATGCAAACTAGCGCGGCGGTGTGGCGGAATGATGATCTGGGTCAACGACGCGGCC
>NZ_JAYSFE010000278.1:0-1997 GCF_041913585.1 Allostella sp. | reverse complement strand
GTGGCCGAGCTCGGCCTGGAAGAGTCCGCGCGCCGCATCCGCGACGCCGGCCTCACGGTGACGGGACTGTGCCGCGGCGGCCTCTTCCCCGCCCCCGATGCCGCCGGCCGCCAGGCGGCCATCGACGACAACCGCCGCGCGATCGACGAGGCGGCCGTCCTCGGCGCCGCCTGCCTCGTCCTCGTCGTCGGCGGCCTGCCCGCCGGATCGAAGGACATCGCCGGCGCCCGGCGGATGGTCGAGGACGGCATCGCGGCGATCCTGCCGCACGCCCGCGCCGCGGGCGTGCCGATCGCGATCGAGCCGCTGCACCCGATGTACGCGGCGGACCGCGCCTGCGTGAACACCCTCGACCAGGCGCTCGACCTCTGCGACCGGTTCGGGGCGGGCGTCGGCGTCGCGGTCGACGTCTACCACACCTGGTGGGACCCGAACCTGGAGGCGGCGATCGCGCGGGCCGGCGCCCGGCGCATCCTCGCCTTCCATATCTGCGACTGGCTCGTGCCCACGACCGACCTGCTGCTCGACCGCGGCATGCCGGGCGACGGCATCATCGACATCCCGCGCATCCGCGGCATGGTCGAGGGCGCGGGCTTCGCCGGCCTGCACGAGGTCGAGATCTTCTCGGCCGGCAACTGGTGGAAGCGCGACCCGGACGAGGTTCTGGCGATCTGCAAGGAGCGGCACCGCACGGTCTGCTGATGCATGGCCGCGATCGCCCGGCCCGACCCGAGGTGCGAAGCTTCGGCACGAAGCGAGGTGGGAACATGATCCGCGGCCTGCATCACAACGCCTACCGCTGCCGCGATTCCGAGGAGACGCGGCGCTTCTACGAGGATTTCCTCGGCCTTCCGCTGGCCCACGTGCTGGAAATCGGCGAGACCAAGACCGGTCGCAAGGCGCGGGTGCTGCACAGCTTCTTCCGGCTCGGCGACGGCTCGTTCCTGGCCTTCTTCGAGGCGCCCGAGCAGCCCTTCGAGTTCAAGCGCCAGGAGGATTTCGACCTCCACATCGCGCTCGAGGTCGATCCCGCGGAGCTCGCCCCGACGATGGAAAAGGCCCGGCAGGCGGGCATCGAGGTCCGCGGCATCTCCGACCACGGGTTCATCGATTCCATCTATCTCCGCGACCCCAACGGCTACGTCATCGAACTGACCGCCAAGCGCCCGGGCCACGACGCGGCGATGGACGCCGCCGGCGCGGCGCGCCGGCGGCTCGACGCCTGGCAGGCCGCCAAGCACTGAGCTCCCGCGAGGGCCCCGCCGGTCACGGCTGCGCGTCGGGCACCAGCGGATAGGTCGGGCGGTTCAGCTTGCGGAAGCGGAACAGCGAATAGTCCGAGCTGGTGACCCCGACGCCGTCGCATTCGACGATGGCGCGCGCGATCGGCTTGAAGCCGGCGCGGTAGTGGATGCGGCTCTTCAGGATCAGGTAGCGCTTCTGGGTCGGCTCGATGCCGACCGAGCGGAAGCAGCCGAGGTCGAAGGGCTCGTGGTGCTGCTCGATGACGACGATCTGCATCGGCCCGGTGTCGAGCACCGCCGACCGGCCCATGTAGGCGCGCGAACCGGTCGACATCGGGCCGGTGACGGTGAACTGCCCGTCGGTGATGGCGCGGACGGTGCCCGTCACCTCCAGCGGCTCGCCCGTGCGGCCGATCGCCGGCATGTCGGTCTTGCCGCCGAGCGGCAGCGTCACCCGGGCGCCGACGCCGGCCTCGACCATCGCCGCCACGGCCGCGGGATCGACGACGGCGAAGACGGCCACGTCCTCCAGCCCCTGGCGAATCGCCTCGGCGATCACCGGCATGGTGTCCTGGGTCCCGCCCGAGGCGCAGTTGTCGGCATGGTCGATGAGCAGGATCGGCCCCTCCGTCATCGTCCTGGCGCGGGCGACCGAGGCGGCGAGCGGCTCGGCCTCGTAGACGAACTCGGCCCGATGCTCCCAGGCGGCGTCCAGCAGTTCGAGGGCCGCGCGCGGCCCGCTGGCCGTCGCGG
>NZ_JAYSFE010000277.1:0-2024 GCF_041913585.1 Allostella sp. | reverse complement strand
AGGCGAGGCCGCGGTCGGCGATGTAGTGCCGGCCGGCCGCCTTGGTGTCGTAGATCAGGCCGGTCCAGTGGGCGGCGAAGCCGCCGTCGGCGACGACGACGCTCTCGGCCGGCATCACCTGGTTCAGCCCGTGGCAGAGGCGCGCCATGTTGATCGGCCGCTCCGTCGAGAGCAGGCGGGCGCTGGCCTCCTCCCGCCACTTCGCCATCCGCACCGGGATTTCCGCGAGATAGTCCCGGCGCTCGCCGCGCAGGCGCGGCGCATCGTCGGCGAGGGCGTCGGCCAGGTCGTCGAGGCCGGCGGCGGCATCGCCCCAGAGCGCCACGTCGGTCCGCTGGTGGCGGCCGATCTCCTCGGCGACGATGTCGAGATGGATCATCGGCACGCCCGGCGGGATCAGGGCATAGCGCTTGGTCGCGATCTCGCCCAGCTTGCAGCCGACCACCAGCAGGCAGTCCGACGCCGCGATCAGGTCGTTGGCGATGCGCGAGTAGCGGCCGAAGAGGCCGACCGACAGCGGATCGGTGCAGGCGATCGATCCCTTGCCGCTCATGGTGTGGGCGACCGGGATGCCGCAGCGCTCGGCCAGCCGCTGCAGCGCCGCCTGGCCGGCCGACAGGTGGACGCCGCCGCCGACCAGCAGCAACGGCCGCCGGGCCCGGGCGAGCAGGGCGGCCGCGCGCTCGACCGCGGTCCGGTCGGGCCGGCTGCGGCGCGAGGGCGCGACCAGCGTGTCGGCCGCGATCTGGAAGTCCTCGGCCTGGAACTCGTGCTCGCCGTGGCAGACGTCCTCCGGCACGTCGAGCAGCACCGGGCCGGGCCGGCCGGAGGTCGCGACCGCGAAGGCGCGGCGCATCAGCTCCGGAATGCGGCTCGTCAGCTCGATCCGGATCAGCTCCTTGACCGCCGGCCGCAGGATGTCGACCTGCCGGCACTCCTGGGTCATGTTCTTCCAGGAATGCGCCCGGTGCGAATCGCCGGCGATCGCCACCATCGGGGTTCCCGCATTCAGCGATTCGACGAGCCCGGTGACGAGGTTGGTGGCGCCCGGTCCGAGCGTGCCGTCGCAGACGCCGGGCCGGTTGGTGACGCGCGCATAGGCGTCGGCGGCGAACGCGCCGTGGCGTTCGTCGTTGATGAGGAAGTGCCGCAGCCCGAGCTGGTGCAGCGCGTCGTAGAACGGCAGCAGCTGGAAGCCGCCCATGCCGAACATCGGGCCGGTGCCGGCCAGCCGCAGCATCTCGGCCATCGCCCGGCCGCCGTTCATGCGGCCGGAAGGTACGTTCGCCAGTTCGGACATGGTCTTGGAGCTCAACCCTTGTGGTGGGCGGCGAGCACGAGCTCGCAGAACTCGGGCACCGGCATGTCGCGCCGCGCGCCCAGCGCGGCCGCCTTCTGATTGGCGTAGGACAGCCGACCCGTGGCCCAGGCCGAGCGCGCGTCGCCGATGCGGGCGGTCTGGTGGCTGACGGTGGCGGCGGCGATGTCGCGCACGTTGAGCGCCGGCAGTCGGCCGACGCCGGCGCGGTCGATGCCGAGGCCGGCGTCGTTGAAGACGGCCGCCAGCACGTCGGCCTTGATGGCGAGCGCCGGGTTGCCGCCCATCAGCCCGCCATGGGAGCCGGTGACGACGATGTGCCCCGCATCCTCGGGCACGACCAGGGACGCGGAATCGAGCCCCCAGACCTTCGGGCCCGCGGCATTGTCGCGCAGGAGGACGCGGGCCTCCTCGGCCGGCGGCGGCGGTGAATCCTCGGCCGGGGTCATGGCCGCGACCATCCGGGCGGCGCAGTCGCGCACCTTGAGGCCGGGAACGCAGCCGATCTGCCGCGCCGGCCCGTTGGCGTGGCCGATCAGCCCGCGGTCGACCATGTCGCGCGCGTCGCCGATGCGGCAGGAGGAATGGTAGACGGCCGCCGCCGGGATGCCGAGCCTCTCGAGATAGGCGAGCCCGCCGATGCCGGCCTCGTCGAGGCCGTCGCCGGCCACGTTGTAGATCGCCGCGCGCCCGGCGCCGCGCGCCC
>NZ_JAYSFE010000276.1:0-2047 GCF_041913585.1 Allostella sp. | reverse complement strand
ACAACATCCGCGTCAACTGCATCGCGCCCGGCCTCGTCCGCACCGACTTCGCCCGTGCCCTGTGGGAGGACGAGGCGATGCTGCAGGGCAACCTGCGCCAGTGTCCGCTCGGCCGCATCGGCGAGGTCGAGGACATCGCCGGCGCCGTCGTCTTCCTGGCTTCGCCCGCCGCCCGCTTCATGACCGGGCAGGTGATGGTGATCGACGGCGGCGTCACCATCGGCCAAACCAACTGAGGGTCCTGTCGGTGCCCGATACCGCGATCGACCACCTGCCGGACCTGGCGGTCGCGCTCGGGATCGGCCTCCTCGTCGGTCTGGAGCGCGGCTGGACGCACCGCGAGGGTGGGGCGGGCGGTCGCGTCGCCGGCTGGCGGACCTTCGGCCTGATCGGGCTCGCGGGCGGGGTCCTGGCGCTGACGGGCGGCGCCGACGGCGTGCTGCTGCCGGTCGGCCTCTTCGCGGTCGCGCTCTTCCTCGGCCTCGGCTACTGGCGCGAGGCGCGGACGGAAGGCGGCCTCGGCGTCACCACCGAGGTCGCCGCGGTCGTCACCTTCGGCCTGGGGGCGCTGGCCGGCAGCGGCCAGCCGGCCGTCGCTGCGTCGGCAGCGATCGTCGTCACCCTGCTGCTCGGCTTCAAGCCGGAGATGCACGGCCTGCTGCAGCGGATCGAGCGCCGCGAACTGCTGGCGACGCTGCGGCTGCTGCTCATCTCCGTCGTCTTCCTGTCGCTCCTGCCCGACCGCGGCTTCGGCCCGTGGGAGGCGATCAATCCCCACGGCATCTGGCGCATGGTGGTGCTGATCGCCGGCATCGGCTATGTCGGCCACTTCGCCATCCGCATGATCGGGCCGCGCGCGGGGCTCACCCTGACGGCGCTGCTGGGGGCGCTCGTCTCCTCGACCGCGGTGACGCTGGAGCTGTCGCGGCGGGCGCGCGGCGAGGCGGCGCAGCGGCCGATGCTGGCGGCGGCGATCGGGCTCGCCTCCGCGGTCATGCTGGTCCGGCTGCTCGTCGTCGTCGGCGTCGTCGCCCCGGCCGTGCTGCCCCGACTCGCCCCGTCGCTGGTCGCCGCGGCGCTCCTGGGGGCGGCGGCATCGGCGTGGGGGCTGCGCCGCGCCGGCGCCCCCGAGGCCGATGCGCCGGCCGAGCGCGGCGACCCGCTCGACCTCGGTGGCGCGATCGTCATGGGCGGGATCTTCGCCGCTGCCGCCTTCCTGGTGCAGGCGGTGCAGCACCTGATCGGCAATGCCGGGCTCTATCCGCTGGCGGCACTGTCGGGCCTGTTCGACGTCGACGCGATCAGCATCTCGCTGGCGGGCGGGGCCGGCTCCGGCTCGATCCCGGCCGCCGTGGCGGCGGATGCCATCCTCATCGCGGCCGTCGTCAACACGCTGATGAAACCGGCCATCGCCGGCTCGGCCGGTGGCCCCGGCTTCGCCCGCGCGCTGACCCTGCCGATCGGCGCCAGCCTCGTCGGCGGGATCGCCGGCTGGATCGCCGCCCGGCCGCTCCTCGACTGGCTGACGGGGTAGGACGACGGCGATGTTTCCCGCGTCCCGCCTGCGCTAGGCTGGGTCGGCCGGCCGCGAGGTGCGGCCGATGACGCAGGAGGTCGCGCATGCGGGTCATCCTGGTCCTGGCTGCCATGCTGGCGGTCGTCGCATCCCCGGCAGGCGCCATCGAGGCGCTGGCCGTCGAGATCCCTTCCCGGACGCAATCGATCCGCGCGCTGCTGCTGCGCCCGCCCGAGCCGCGCGGCTCCGTCATCCTGCTCGCCGGCGGGCCGGGGCGGCTCGACATCGCGCCCGACGGCACGATCACGCGACTCCGCGGCAACCAGCTGGTCCGTACCCGGCGCGCCTATGCGGAGGCCGGTTTCGCGACGCTGGTGCCGGACATCGCGCCCGACCTGAAGACCGGCGACGGGGTCGCCCGCGGCTATCGCTCGGCCGTCGAGCACGGCATGGACCTGGCCGCGCTCGTCGCCTTCATGCGGACCATCCGGCCGCCGGTCGTCGTCGTCGGCACCAGCCGCGGCGCCGTCT
>NZ_JAYSFE010000275.1:0-2058 GCF_041913585.1 Allostella sp. | reverse complement strand
CCTCGCCGCGCTCGACGAAGTCGGTGTGCGGGAACTCCTTGAAGCAGATGATGACATCGGCGGCGGCCAGCCGCTGCTTCGTCAGGTGGCAGTGCGGGTCGAGCTCGCAGCCGATCGGCACGTCCGGACCGACGATCTCGCGGATGCGGGCGAGGATGTCGCCCTCGCAATCGTCGTAGCCGTCGGCGACCATCGCGCCGTGCAGGCCCATCAGCACGATGTCGACCGGCAGGGCGGCGCGAAGCTGGTCCAGGATCTCGTCGCGCAGTTCCTCGTAGGCCTTGCGCACGGTCAGGCCGGCCGGCTGGGCGAAGGAGCAGGTGCCCTCGACCACGGTCCAGCCCTTGGTCCTGGCGCGCTTGCGGGCCGCCCACAGCGGCGAGGTGCAGTTGGTCGGGCGATCGGGATGCTCGCCCGGGCGGGCATAGAAGCCCTCCTTGAAGCTCGCCATGCTGGTCGGCATGGGCGAGAAGGTGTTCGTCTCCGTTCCCAGGGAGGCGGTGAAGCACTTCATCGGCAGGGTCTCTCGGGGCATTGGCGGCAGGCGGTCCGGCACAGATCGCCGGGCGGGGTGGGAACGCTATCATGGGCCGGCCGCGGGATGCGACGGCAAGGTGCGGGCGGATGCGGGTAATCCGCCCGCAGCGGACGGGAGCGGGCGCTCGGCTTGACGGTCCGGGGTTCGCGCGCAACATTCGTCGCGCCCGCCAACCACCGGAAGCGCTGGGACATTGACGAACCGCCGCCTCGTCGTCGGCATCAGCGGCGCCTCGGGCATCGTCTACGGGGTGCGGCTGCTGGAAGTGCTGCGCGACACGCCGATCGAAACCCACCTGGTGATGACCCGGTCGGCGGAGGTGACGCTCGCCTACGAGATGGCGCGCAAGGTGGCCGACATCCATGCCCTGGCCGATGTCGTCCACCGCGCCGACGACATGGGGGCGGCGATCTCGTCCGGCTCCTTCCGCACTCTCGGCATGATCGTGGCGCCCTGCTCGGTGCGCAGCATGAGCGAGATCGCGACCGGGGTGACCTCGGGCCTGCTCGCGCGGGCCGCCGACGTCGTCCTGAAGGAGCGCCGGCGGCTGGTGCTGCTGGTGCGCGAGACGCCGCTCCATGTCGGCCACCTGCGGACCATGACGCAACTGGCGGAGATGGGAGCCATCATCATGCCACCCGTACCGGCCTTCTATGCCCGCCCCGAGAGCGTCGACGACCTGGTGGACCACACGGTCGGCCGCGCCCTCGACCTCTTCGACCTCGACCTCCCCGGCCCCGACCTCGTTCGCCGCTGGGGCGAGACGCCTGCCGACGGCACCGCGCCGGTGCGCCGGTTCCGCCGCACGGCCGGCCAGGACGGCGCCTGATGGCCCGCCTCGCCGCCGCCGCGTTGGCGCTCGCCCTCGCCGCCACCCTGCCGGCCGCGGCCCAGCAGGCGGATTTCGACCAGGGCGTCGCCGCCTACGACCGCGGCGACTTCGCCGAGGCGATCCGCGTCTGGACGCCGCTCGCCCGCAAAGGCGACGTCGCCGCCCAGTTCAACCTCGGCCTCATGTACGAGAAGGGGCGCGGCATCGAACCCGACGCCCAGCGCGCCGCGCAATGGTACCTGACGGCGGCGGAATCCGGGCACGCCAAGTCCGCCTACAATCTCGGCATCCTGCATTCGCGCGGCCTGCTCGGGTCCCCCCGCGACCTCGACGCGGCCGCCAAATGGCTCGAACTGGCGTCCGAGAAGGGAATCCCGCAGGCGCAATACCTGCTGGCGCTGCTGCTCGTCGACCCGGACTACCGCGGCATCAACCCCAACCTGTCCGAGCAGTGGATGCGCAAGGCCGCGGCCGCCGGTCTGCCCGCCGCGCGCGCCCACCTCGCCGAGAAGGAGGCCGAGAAGCCGGCCGTCGCCGCCGCCGCGCCCGCGACGCCGCCGGCCGCAGCACCCGCCCCGCCGCCGGCACCGGCCACCGCCGCAACCCCGCCGGCCCGCCCCACACCGCCGGCGGCCCGGCCGGCGCCGGCCGCGCTCGCGTCTGCCGAAACCGCCCAGACCCAGCCGCC
>NZ_JAYSFE010000274.1:0-2109 GCF_041913585.1 Allostella sp. | reverse complement strand
AAGGACCGGCTGCACGCCGCGGCGCGCGAGATCGCCGAGGCGGGCGGCCACGCCATGTCGGTCGCGATGGACGTCATCGACCCGGAATCGGTCGACGCCGCCGTCGCCCGGGTGTTCGACACCATGGGGCCGATCGACGTCCTGGTGAACAATTCGGGGATCGCCACCGCCAAGCCGGCCCTGGAGACGACTGCCGAGGACTGGGACGGGACGATGGACACCAACCTGCGCGGCGCCTTCCTGGTCGCCCGCGCGGTCGCGAGGCGGCTCGTCGAACGCGGCCATGGCGGCTCGATCGTGAACATCGCCTCGATCACCGCGCTCCGCACCGCCGGCCAGCTCGCCGCCTATGCCGCGTCCAAGGCCGGGCTCGACCACCTGACCCGGGTGCTGGCGCTGGAATGGGCGCGCTACGGCATCCGGGTGAACGCGATCGCTCCCGGCTACATCGAGACCGACATCAACCGCGCCTTCTTCGCCAGCCCGGCCGGGGAGGCGGTGATCCGGCGCATCCCGCAGCGCCGCCTCGGCAAGCCGGAGGATCTCGACGGCGCGCTGATGCTGCTCGCGTCCGACGCCGGCCGCTACATGACGGGGGCGACGCTCACCGTCGATGGCGGGCACGTCGTGTCGCCGCTCTAGGATCGGCCCATGATCCCGCCGGGCGAGCCGCTGCTGACGGTGGCCGAGATGGCCCGGGCCGATCGCGGCGCGATCGCCGGGGGCGTCCCGGGCGCCGACCTGATGGCGGCGGCGGGCCGGGCGGTCGCCGTCGCCGCGGCCCGCCTCGTGCCGGCCGGGCCGGTCGTGGTGCTGTGCGGGCCGGGCAACAACGGCGGCGACGGCTATGTCGCGGCCCGCTGGCTCGCCCGGACCGGGCGGCCGGTCCGCGTCGCGCAACTGGGCGATCCGCGCCGCCTCGCGGGCGACGCCCGCATTCATGCCGAGCGCTGGCCAGGGCCGGTCGACGCCATGGCGCCCGGCTGCGTCGCGGGGGCGGCCCTCGTCGTCGACGCCGTGTTCGGCGCCGGCCTGTCGCGCCCCGTCGACGGCGTTGCGGCGGCGACGCTGCAGGGCGCCGTCGCCGGCGGCATCCCGATCCTTGCCGTCGACGTGCCGTCGGGGGTCGACGGCGACACGGGCGAGGTCCGCGGGTACGCGGCGGCGGCGCAGGCGACGGTCACCTTCTTCCGCCGCAAGCCGGGCCACCTGCTGGCGCCGGGCCGCCTGCTCTGCGGCCGGGTCACGGTCGCCGACATCGGCATTCCGCCGGCGGTGCTGGACGCGATCGCGCCGGCTATCCGGGCGAACGGGCCCGGCCTCTGGCGGCACCTCAGGCGGCGGCGCGGTCCCGACGACCACAAGTACCGCTTCGGCCATGCCGTCGTCGTCGGCGGCGGCCGGCTGACCGGCGCTGCGCGGCTCGCGGCCGGGGCCGCCGCCCGGGCCGGCGCCGGCCTCGTCTCGGTGATGGTCCCGGCCGGGGCGATCGCGGCCTATGCGTCACAGCCGGCGGCGCTGCTGCTGGCAGTCGAGGACGATTTCGCCCAGCTGCTGGCCGATCCGCGGCGCAACGCCTGGCTGCTCGGCCCGGGCGGTGGAGTCGACGGCGGAGCCGGCGGCGGGCTGGCCGAGCGGGTGCTGCGCGTCCTCGCCGCCGGACGGCTGGCGGTCCTCGACGCCGACGCGCTGACCGTCTTCGCCGGACGGGCCGAGGCGCTCTTCGGCGCCATCCGCGCGCCGGCGATCCTGACGCCGCACGAGGGCGAGTTCCAGCGCCTGTTCGGGCTCGACGGGGACCGGCTGGCCCGGGCCCGGGCGGCCGCCGCGGCGAGCCGTGCGGTGGTCGTGCTGAAAGGCGCCGATACCATCGTCGCGGCACCGGACGGGCGGATCGCGATCAACGAGAACGCGCCGCCCTGGCTCGCCACGGCGGGCACGGGCGACGTGCTGGCGGGCCTCGCCGTCGGGCTGCTGGCGCAGGGCATTCCCGCCTTCGAGGCGGCGGCGATGGCGGTGTGGCTGCATGGCGCCGCCGCCGACCGCTGCGGCGAGGGCCTGATCGCCGACGATCTCGCGACCGAACTGCCGGGAATTCTCGCTGCCCTG
>NZ_JAYSFE010000273.1:0-2113 GCF_041913585.1 Allostella sp. | reverse complement strand
GGCGGCGTGCCGACGCGGCGCAGGCTGTGGCCGCGCGGCCGGAAATGCGACGGGAAGGCGAGCGTCCGCCCGCCCTCCGTCAGCACCGGCGTGTTGCAGTCGCAGCGGAAGATCGGCGGGGCGTGCAGCCGGAGCGGCCCGGCCGGCCGCCACTCGACATGCAGTCCCGCCTCGGGCGCGTCGAGGACGACGCTCCAGCCGGCCTGCTCGTCCAAGCCCCCCGCCCCTGGCGCTAGACGCCGAAGTCCCAGCGGGCGATCGTCAGGTGGTCCTCGACGCCGCGGATTCCGGGCAGCGTCTGCGCCGCCACCACCATCGCCCGGCGCTCGTCCTCGGTGCGCACGAAGCCCCAGAGATGGGCGACGCCGCCCTCGACCATGACGTTGAAGGTGGGGCCGCCGAACCACGGCTCGTGCTTCAGCTTTTCGACCAGCCGGTCGCGCAGCGCCGCGTCGCTCTCGCCGGTGCCCGTCGGCCGGGTGGCCGGCGCGCCATGGGCGACGATCGCCTGGACGAGGTTGGCGCGGCTGATGATGCCGACGAGCTGTCCCTGGTCGACGACGGGCACCCGCTTGATCCCGTGCCGCTCCATCGTCGCGGCGACGCGGTCGAGGGTCGCGTCGGGTCCGACGGTCACGACGTCGCGGGTCATCACCGCGTCGGCGGTCGGCCCCTCGGACTTGACGTAGTCCGCGGCCAGGGTCTGCGGGTCGGAGAGGAAGCGCAGGAGCCAGGGCCGGTGGCGCTCGGTACCGATCTCGCTCCGGCGGATGAGATCGCCTTCGCTGACGATGCCGACGATGCGGCCGGCCGCGTCGACCACCGGGGCGGCGCTGATGCGCTTCTCGACCAGCAGCCGGGCGACATCGAGGATGGGGGTGGCCGGGGTGACGGTGTGGACAGCGGTCGTCATGACGTCGCGTGCGCGCATCTGGCTCTCCTCTGGCGGCTCTTTCCGGCCGGACGGCGACAGGTTGGCCCGGCGGTCGGGGGCGCGTCGTTGACGCAGATCATCATTCCGCCATACGGCCACGCTAGTTTGGCGGCCGACAATGGTCGTTCGGCAGCAGGACAGGAGTTCGTCGATGAGGGGTGCCAGGAACCCGACGGCTAGGATCGCTCCGGTGAAGTCGGTCGCAGCGCCCCCGCCCGAAACCCCGACGGAGGTGCCGTCCGCCTCGGAGGCGATGGCGGAGGTGGTCGATCGCTCGATCACGGCCAACGTCGCGCGGCTCACCGGGGGGCTGTCGCCCGCCGCGCTGACCGGTGCCGCGCTCGATTGGTGGGTGCATCTCGCGATGGCGCCCGGCCGCCGCTTTCATCTCGCCGAGAAGGCATGGCGAAAGTGGGCGCGCCTCGCCGCCTATGCCGGCCGCTGCGGCCTCGACGGCGATGTGGCGCCCTGCATCGAACCCCTGCCCCAGGATCACCGCTTCACCGCAGACGCATGGCGTCGCTGGCCGTGGAACGTCATGAGCCAAGCGTTCCTGCTGCAGCAGCAATGGTGGCACAACGCTACGGTCGGGGTGCCGGGCGTCACCCGCCAGCACGAGGCGGCGGTCGACTTCGCATCGCGCCAGATCCTCGACATGTTCGCGCCGTCGAACTTCGTCCTCACCAATCCCGAGGTGCTGGAGCGCACGATCGCCAGCGGCGGAAGCAACCTCGCGGCCGGTCTCGCCAACCTGTTCGAGGACTGGGAGCGGGCGGTCGCCGGCCGCCCGCCGGTTGGGGCCGAGGCGTTCCAGGTCGGCCGCAACCTCGCCGTCACCCCGGGCAAGGTCGTCTGGCGCAATGCGCTGATGGAGCTGATCCAGTACGCGCCCGCCACCGATGCCGTGCGGCCGGAACCGATCCTGATCGTCCCGGCCTGGATCATGAAGTACTACATCCTCGACCTGTCGCAGCGGAACTCGCTGGTGCGCTGGCTGGTCGAGCGCGGCTACACCGTGTTCATCCTCTCCTGGAAAAACCCGGACGCGGGCGATCGCGACCGCGACCTCGAGGACTATCGTCGCCTCGGCGTGATGGCGGCGCTCGACGCCATCGGGGCGATCCTGCCGGGCCGGCCGATCCACGGCGTCGGCTACTGCCTCGGCGGCACGCTGCTGAC
>NZ_JAYSFE010000272.1:0-2173 GCF_041913585.1 Allostella sp. | reverse complement strand
GCCCGGCCGCCGCGAGCGCCGGCCGCTGCCGGACGAGGAACGATTGCAGGCTGGTCGTGCCGGTCTTGGCAAGCCCGACATGGACGAAGAGCCGCGGCCTTCCGGATGCTGCCGGGTGGCGGTCAGCCGTTCCGGCAGCAGAACGTCCGGTCCCGGTCATCCTGCTGTCCTCGCCGATCTTGTGAGGATGGTCCGCGCCACGCAGGTCACCTCCCAACGTTCACGGTCATCCGGCAGCGTGCATGGACGAGCCCGCCCGCGGCCTCGCAGGCGACCCGGAGTTCGTAGCGGCCGCACGGCACGCCCGCCATATCCATTGTCGCCTGAAAGCCGCTTCGCGCCGTGACGTGCGGCAATTCGTCGGGGAAGGCGGCGGCGATGTCGGGGCGCCGCGTCCCGGGCTTCAGCGGTGCAACCAGTTCGGCCGCCGCCGTCCGATCGTGAGGTCGCAGCACAAGATACCATGGTGCATCGAAGGATTCGCCATGGAAGGCCCACCCCGAAAAGACCACTGGGTCGTCCTTGTTCAACGTGACCATGTCGCCGGGCGCGGCCGGCCGGTCGAGGTTGCCGGGACACTCGGCCGGCAGGTCGGGGCCCAGGCGCGGCAGCAACCGCCGCGGCAGCCACGATCCGCCGAACTCCGCGGCGGCTCGGCCCGCGATGATCGCGGGCAATTCGAGCAATGCGTCTGCGGGACCGGCGATCGTGCGCAGTCGCCGCGCTTCTGGGCGAGGCAGACGGCCGCGAACATGCGGGGCAAGCAGCGGGTCCGCCTCGATCTGGTCCAGGTGCCGGCGGTACTCGGCGTCGAGCGTCATTTCGACGTCTGCCGGTACAAGGCGCGGGTCGCCCACTTGCGCCCGGCTGAAGGGGAGATGGCTCATTGCCTCGAGCCAGCCGGCGATCTCGCTCCTGGCCGCTCCGGACTGGCGGAGCCAGCGGGTGAGCTCGATCAGGGCGGCCGGCACGCCGCTGTTCAGCCGCGGCTCGGACGTGCCGGTCTCGGGAGGACGCGCATAGCCCAGCCACGACAGCACCGCGCCCACCACGTCCCGACCGACGGCCGGATCGTCGTAGCTCGCGATCAGCATCGACGACACCCCCGGCATTTGGCGCCATCGCCTCAGCAACACGTCGTAGCTGAAGTGCTCCGACCGCCACTCGCGCACGAATTCCTCGACGGGCTTCGATCCGCCCAAGAGGGCGACGTGGGTGCGGTAGGCACCTTCGAGAAGGTCCCCGGGCCGGCGCAGGATGACGATGGGAACGATCTCGAAGCCGTCGAGCAAAACTCCCAGCCGTCGCACCTGGCGATCGTCGAGGACGGAGAAGTCCTCCGCGGACAGGATCGCGTTGGGACAGGCGGATCGTTCGAGCTCGTTTCGAAGGTCGTTCCACATACGGTCCGGGTCGATGCCCGCGAGCCGCCCGGGGCGCGTGCCGCTCAGGCTCCAGGCCAGCAGATGGTGGCCTTCCAGCTGGTGACGGCTCCCTGTTCGGGGAACATGGAACCCGGCCGCTGCCAGATTGTCCCGGTTTCGTGCGATGTAGGACTGAAGGCTGGTGGTGCCCGTCTTGTGCAGACCGATATGGACGTAGATGCGGCGACCGCCGCGCGCTGGCGGGTCGGCAAGCGCGTGATCGGCTGGGAAATGCACGGAAGTTGCGCGTTTCAGGAACGCGTAGTGCTGCTCGAGCCGGTCGCGACCGACGCGATCGGCGATCTGTTCCGCCATCTCGGCCACGAGTTCCCGGACACGGCCGGCCTTCGCTGCCAATGTCTCGTCCACCTGCAGGTTGGCCGCTTCGTCGCGAGCCGAGAAGAAATCGGCACCGTATCTCTGGAGCCGGTGTCGACGAGAGGTTGCCGCGGCGCCGCCGCGGCGGCGCTTCGCCTCGAACACCTCCGCCGACTTCAGCATGTAGTGATGAAGCCGGACGTCGCCGATGACCGTGCGGGCGGCACGGCCCTTCGGCGCTTCCATTTCGGCCAGATCGGACAGGTCGGAATGGACGAAGCGTCCATCGCGCAGCCCGGGGAGGTGAATGTGCTCGCGTTCGACCAGCTCGGGACGCACGATCGATTTGACGAACCGATGTTCCAGGTCGTCGTCGGGCTTCCGCCGCGTGAAGCGGGAGATCACCAGGTCCGGTCGGTAGTCGCGTTCCC
>NZ_JAYSFE010000271.1:0-2174 GCF_041913585.1 Allostella sp. | reverse complement strand
TCGTTGCGGCAGGCGGATTCCCAGTCGATCAGCCACAGGCGCTCGCCGTCGAACAGGATGTTGCGGGGAACCGGGTCGTTGTGGCTCGACACCGCGCCCGCGTCGCCCCACCCGGGCATGGCGCGGAGGGCTTCCAGATGATCCGTGCAGGGGTCGAGCACGCCCGCCGCGAAGAGCCCCGTCCGCCCGACATGGGCCCAGAGACGGGCGACGAGGTCGGGATAGGCGACGAAGGCCGGAAAGCTCGGCGTCTCCTGGAGGCGGCGGAGCAGGGTCCCGAGGGCGGCGGCCAGGGCACCTGGTCCACCGGGAAAGCGATCGAGCGGGCGTTCCGCGACGAAGTCCGTCACGGCGACCCGTGCCGCCTCGTCGACATGGTGGAGGCGCGGCGCCAGCCCGGCCTCGGCGGCGATGCGCAGCGACTCGTACTGGTACGGGTTCCGCAACGGGCTCGCCGGTCCCTCCACCCGGACGAGATAGCGCCGCCCGCCGACCTCGGCACGGAACGGGACGGCGCCCGACGCACCGCCGGACAGCGGCACCAGCGAACCGATCGGCACCGGGCCGAAGGCGCTTCTCAGCGCCGCCCGCGCCGTCTCGCGCAGGGCGTCGGGGGCGCTCCCGGCCATCGGCGGCCCTAAACCCCGTCCCCGAACGTCTCCTCGAAGGCCATCTTCAGCGCCGCGTCGACCTCGGGCATGGAGACGAGGATGCCCTCGCGCACCAGCGAGGTGACGCCGAACTCGCGGACGCCGCAGGGGACGATGCCGCCGAAGCGCGCGAGGTCGGGGTCGACGTTGAGGGCGACGCCGTGCAGGGTCACCCACTGCCGCACGCGCACGCCGAGGGCGGCGATCTTGCGCTCGCGCCCATCCTGGCCGACCACCCAGACGCCGATCCGGCCCTCGCGCCGCTCGCCCCTGACGTTGAAGAGGGCGAGCGTCCGGATCAGCCATTCCTCCAGCCGTGCGACGTACCACCGCACGTCGGGCCGGCGGCGCTTCAGGTCGAGCAGGCAGTAGCCGATTCGCTGGCCGGGGCCGTGGTAGGTGAGGCGGCCGCCGCGGCCGCTGCGGTGCACCGGCAGGCCGCCGGCGTCGAGCAGTTCGGCGTCGTCGGCGCTGGTGCCGGCCGTGTAGAGCGGCGAATGCTCCAGCAGCCACACCAGTTCGCGCTCGGAACCGGCGCGGATGGCGGCGGCGCGCCGCTCCATCTCGGCCACTGCCGCGGGGTAGTCGACGGGTGCGTCCTCAATCCGCCATTCCGGGACCCGCCATTCCGGCGGTTCGACCAGGCGCTCGACGACGCCGTCAGTTGCTTGCCATGCCATTGCGGATTTGCTAACACCCCGCGGCCCGAGGCGGCAACTCCGCCGCCCTGGGCACCATGCGGTCGTGGCGGAATTGGTAGACGCGCAGCGTTGAGGTCGCTGTGGGGGAAACTCCGTGGAAGTTCGAGTCTTCTCGACCGCACCATCCTTCCGAAGCCCGCCTTACCAGCGGGCTTCGTAGCTTGTAGGCTACCCCCTCATCCTCGGGGACATGCGGCCGGCGGCAGGCGTTCCCGCACCGGCCGGCAGGAAGGACCAGAACGCTGATGACCGACGAACGCCGCGCTCGCGCGCTCGAATACCATGCGCAGCCGACCCCGGGAAAACTGGCGATCGTCGCGACCAAGCCGCTCGGCACCCAGGGCGACCTGGCGCTGGCCTATTCCCCCGGCGTCGCCTTCGCCTGCCAGGCGATCCAGGACGATCCGCAGGAAGCGGCCCGGCTGACGGCCCGCGGCAATCTCGTCGGCGTCATCACCAACGGCACCGCCGTCCTCGGCCTCGGCGCCATCGGGCCGCTCGCCTCCAAGCCGGTGATGGAGGGCAAGGCCGTCCTCTTCAAGAAGTTCGCCGGCATCGATGTCTTCGACATCGAGGTCGACGCCACCGACCCCGACCGCTTCGTCGAGGTGGTGGCGGCGCTGGAGCCGACCTTCGGCGCCATCAACCTCGAGGACATCAAGGCGCCCGAGTGCTTCGACATCGAGGCCCGCCTGCGCCAGCGGATGCGCATCCCGGTCTTCCACGACGACCAGCACGGGACCGCCATCATCGTCGCGGCCGCGGTGCTGAACGGGCTGCGCTACGTCGGCAAGCGGATCGAGGACGTGCGCCTCGTCACCTC
>NZ_JAYSFE010000270.1:0-2215 GCF_041913585.1 Allostella sp. | reverse complement strand
CTCGGCGTCGTCTGGGAGACGGCCCAGCGCGTCGTCGTCCTCTATGCCGGCCGCAAGGTCGAGGAAGGGCCGGTGGCGGAGATCCTCGCCCGCCCACGCCATCCCTACACCGCCGGCCTGCTGCGCGCGGCGGAGTGGCGGGAGGATGGCGGCCGCCTCGCCGAGATCCCGGGCACCGTGCCCTCGCCGCACGCGATGCCGCCGGGCTGCACCTTCGCGCCGCGCTGCACGCTCGCCGACGACCGGTGCCGGGGCGCCATCCCGCCGCTCCGGACGATCGGGGAGGCGCACGTCGCCGCCTGCTTCCGCGCCGGGGAGGTCGCCGCATGACGGCCCCGGTGCTGGAGGCGCGCGACCTCGCCAAGCGCTTCCCCGTCGCCGGCGGCTTCGGCGGGGCGAGGCGCGTCGTCCATGCGCTGAACGGCGTCTCGCTGGCAGTGGCGGCGGGCGAGACGCTGGCGGTCGTCGGCGAATCCGGCTGTGGCAAGTCGACGCTCGCCAACTGCCTGACCGGGCTGACCGAACCCAGCGGCGGGACGCTGCTCCTCGAAGGCGAGGACGCGGGCGAGATCCTCCGCCGCGATCCCCTGCGCTTCCGGCGCCGGGTGCAGATCGTCTTCCAGGACCCCTATGCCAGCCTCAACCCGCGCCGGTCGGTCGGCGATGCGGTCGGCGATGCGCTCCGCATCCATCGCCTGGCGCCGCGCCGCCGCCGCCGCGACCGGGTGGCCGAACTCCTGGCCGAGGTCGGGCTGGCCGGCGAGCATCTCGACCGCTACCCGCACGAGCTTTCGGGCGGCCAGCGCCAGCGCGTCGCCATCGCCCGGGCGCTCGCGGTCGAGCCCCGCATCGTCGTCTGCGACGAGCCGGTCTCGGCCCTCGATGTCTCGATCCAGGCCCAGGTCATCAACCTCCTGCGCGACATCCAGGCGCGCCGCGGCGTCGCCTACCTCTTCATCTCGCACAATCTGGCGCTGGTCCGGCACATCGCCCGCCGCATCGCGGTCATGTACCTGGGCGAGGTGGTCGAACTCGGCGACGCGGCGGCACTGCGCCGCCGGATGCTGCACCCCTATTCCCGCGCCCTCTTCGCCGCCGCGCCCGAGATCGGCCGCTCCAGCCGCGATCCGGACCGGCCGCCGCCGCTCAGCGGCGACGTGCCGAGCCCGATCGACCCGCCTTCCGGCTGCCGCTTCCATACCCGCTGCCCGCTGGCCGAGCCGCGCTGCGCGGCCGAGGCGCCGGCCTTGCGGGAGGTCGACGGCCGCCTCGTGCGCTGCCACCTCGCCGAGCGGCTGGCGATGGCGCCGGCCCCGCCTATTTCTGGCGGTTGAAGAGGTTCATCGGCAGCGGCATCCGGCGATAGCCGGCCGGGATCGCCAGCAAGGCGTGGTCGATCGCGCCGACGCGCAGGTTGTGCAGTTCCTGGTGGACGCGGGTCACCTTGCCCTCGCGCCGCACCTCGAGGTCGGCGCGCACCATGACGTTGCCACCCGTCACCCAGGCATGGCCGGTGATCCGGTCGCCGCGGCCGTTGGTGCCGTCGACCCGATGCTTGCGGGCCCGCGTCCCGGCCACCTGCTCGTGCCCCAGGGGCCGCGTCTTCCAGCGCAGCTGGAAGAGTTCGCCGACGCCCGGGACCAGCGAGATGTCGGCGTCCATCGCCACCCGCTGGTCCGGGAGGAGCAGGCTGGCGCGCCGCGACCGCTGGTCGATCAGCACGATGCGCCGGATGCCCTGGGTCACCATCTCGCGCCGCTCCAGTGGACCGCTGGCGACGACCCGCATGTCGTAGCTGCGGCGGCCCAGCGTCACGGTGGCATCGGCCGTGTAGGAGACGTCGGGCGGGCCGAAGGGCCCGTAGCCCTGCGCGGTGGCCGGCGCGACCGCCGCGAGGACGAGAAGGACGAGCGCCAGCAGGCGGGCCGTCACGGCGTTCACAGCCGGCGCGTCGGCGGCTGGCCGCCACCGGCCGGCAGCGGCATCCGCTGGTAGCCGGGGGGCACCCGGAACAGGTCGGGATCGATCGGTCCGATCCGCAGGTCGCTCAGTTCCTGGACGATGCGCACCGTCTGCCCCTCCTCGGTGACGTCGAGCGCCGACTTCAGCGGGATCCTCTCGTCGGTCAGCCAGACCTCGCCGACGACGCGGGCGCCGTCGGCGCCGCGGCCGTCGACATGGTGGCGGGTGACGGTGCGGCCGCCCAGTTCCTCCC
>NZ_JAYSFE010000269.1:0-2245 GCF_041913585.1 Allostella sp. | reverse complement strand
CGAGATCGCCCCAGCGCTCGCCGGCGATGCCCCAGGGGAACGGCTTCCCGACGACCGTCGAGAGCTTGTATTCGGCCTTGTAGGACTGGGCCGCGGCCATGCCGGCCGTGAGCGAAACCGCGAGCGCGCCGGCCGCGGCCAAGAGCCATCTCCGAGACATCGTCATGGTGGTTTCCTCCCGATCTTGTCCTGCGTTCATACCATCGCGCGAGCGGTCGCCGCCACCTGCGCGGGAACAATCCGGCTCGTCGCCTCCAGGACCGGGGCATAGGCCACCGGGATGCGCGGCGCGCCGAGGCGGCGGACCGGTGCCTTCAGCGCCCCGAACAGCGCCTCGCCGACGGTCGCCGCGATCTCGCCGCCGAAGCCGCCCGCCTGCACCGCCTCGTGGACGACGAGGCAGCGGCCGGTGCGGCGCACCGAGTCCAGCACCAGCTCCCGATCCCACGGCCACAGGGTCCGCAGGTCGACGATCTCGAGCGACGGCGCACCGGGCTCGGCCGCGGCCGCCTCGCAGACCTGGACCATGCGCGACCAGGTGACGACGGTGACGTCGTCGCCACGGCGGACCAGCCGCCCCTCGCCGAGCGGCACCAGTCCGCCCTCGGCATCCCCGGCGACCTCGCCCGTGGCCGGCCAGAGGTCCTTGTGCTCCATGTAGACGACCGGGTCGTCGCAGCGGATGGCGGACTTCAGCAGGCCGTAATTGTCGGCCGCGGTCGAGGGCGCGACGACGACGAGGCCGGGGACGTGGGTGTACCAGGCCTCCAGCGACTGCGAATGCTGGGCGGCCGACGACCGCCACATGCCGATCGGCTGGCGGACCACCAGCGGCACCCGCCCCTGGCCGCCGAACATGTAGCGCGCCTTGGCCGCCTGGTTGACGAGTTCGTCGACGGCACAGAGCGCGAAGTCGGAGAAACGCATCTCGACGACCGGCCGGCTGCCGACCATGGCGGCGCCGACGGCGGCCCCCATGATCGTCGCCTCCGAGATCGGGGTGTCGGCGATGCGGGCCGGACCGAACTCCTCGGCGAGGCCGCGGTACTGGCCGAAGACGCCGCCGCGGCCGAGATCCTCGCCCAGGGCCCAGACCCGGCCGTCGCGGCGCATCTCCTCGGCCAGCGCCAGCCGCGCGGCGTCGAGGTAGCTCAGCATCGTCATCGCGGCGCCTCCGCCCCGGCGACGGGGCGCATGTCGACGTCCTGCACGTCGGTCCAGGCCAGGGCCGGGCCGGGATGCGGCGCGGCGAGCCCATCGGCGACCGCACGCGCCACTTCGGCCTCGGCCTCCGCGCGGACCCGGTCCAGCTCCGCCGCGGCGACGCCGTCGAGCGCCAGCAGGTCGCGGCAGCGGCGGAGCGGCTCGTCGTGCCAGCGTTCCTCGACCTCGGCCGCCGGACGGTAGGGCGCGGCATCGACGGCGGTATGGCCGCGCAGGCGGTAGGTGCGGGCGTGCAGGAACTGCGGCCCCGCGCCGGCGCGCACCTGCGCCACGAGGGCGGCCGCCGCGGCGTCGACCGCGACGACATCGTTGCCGTCGACCGGGGTCGACGGAATGCCGAGGCTCTCGGCGCGGGCGCCCGGCCCCGGGCCGGCCGTCACCGAGCGGGTCCGGGTGGTGGCGGCGAAGCCGTTGTCCTCGCAGACGAAGAGGACCGGCAGGTCGAAGACCTTGGCCCAGTTCAGCCCCTCCAGGAACGGGCCGCGGTTGACCGCGCCGTCGCCGAAGAAGCAGACGACGATGCGGCGGTCGCCCGCCAGCTTCATGGCGTGGGCGGCGCCGACGGCGATCGGGATGCCGGCGCCGACGACGCCGTTGGCGCCCAGCATGCCGACCTGGAAGTCGGCGATGTGCATCGACCCGCCCTTGCCCTGGCAGGAGCCGCTGGCGCGTCCGAACAGCTCGGCCATCATGGCGCCCATGTCGGCGCCCTTGGCCAGCGTATGGCCGTGGCCGCGATGGTTGCTGGTGATGAAGTCGCCGCGCTCGAGGTTGGCGCAGACCCCGGAGGCCACCGCCTCCTGGCCGATCGAGAGATGGACCGCACCCTTGACGTGGCCCGCCTGGAGCGCCCGGTCGGCCGCCTCCTCGAAGGCGCGGATGCGCGCCATGGTGCGGTAGTGACCGAGGATCCGGGCACGGTCGAGATTGCCCCGGGCGGCGCCCGTGGCGTCGGCGCGCACTGCTCCCGGCCGGTCGACGAGCGGTTCCGGCATTCCCTCCTCGATTTCGCTGAGGCAAG
>NZ_JAYSFE010000268.1:0-2252 GCF_041913585.1 Allostella sp. | reverse complement strand
ACGCCACTCGCCTTCCATGGGTCGGGCCGCTCCCCCGCCTCGTTCGGACAACCTGTCAATCGGGCCCGTCGCCATGCCGCCAGCGGTTCTGCCGCGCCTCACCGCCGCGTTCGGGCTGCACGGCAGCGCCTCGACCTGGGTGTTCAACGTCGCCCGCGAACTGCTGACGGCGCGCCTCGGCGCGAAGTCGATCGCGATCGGCTATGGCGAAACCGCGCGATCGCTCTTCCAGCCGGGGGACCTGGAGGGACGCCATATCCTGATGAAGTGCCACCGGATCGCCCCGGACCTGTCGCTCGTCCTGTGGCTCGCACGGGCGCCCGTCCTGATCAGCATCCGCGACCCGCGCGACGCCGCCCTGTCGATGATGCAGCGCTTCGGCCGCTCCTTCGAGGAGGCGGTGGCGCAGATGGAGAAGGACGTCCGCCACGTCCTGCGCCAGGCCGCGGCCGGCCACCCGGTCTTCCGCTACGAGGACGGCTTCACCGGGAAGCCCGAGACGGTGGCGGAGATCGGCCGCCATCTCGGCATCGCGGCCGCCGCCAAGGAGTGCCGCGACCTCGTGGCGCGCTACGACGCCGCCGCCGTCCGCGCCTTCGGCGACCGCGTTCCCGACCTGCCGGAGGCGCGCCTGATTCGCATCGGCGAGGATCTGTTCGACCGCGTCACCCACATCCACCCGAACCATGTCGGCGACGGCCGCATCGGCAAGTGGCGCGAACTGCTCGACGGCGCCCAGCAGGCGACGGCCGAGCGCCGGTTCCGGCCGTTCCTCGAGCGCTTCGGCTACCGGTGACCGACCTCGTCCCGCGCTACCTCGCCAAGCTCGCCGGCTGCGCGACCCCGAATGCGGTCAACCAACTCCACATCGCCCTCGACACCTACATCACGCCCGCCGACGTCGAGGCGATCCTGCGCCACGCGGCCAAGGCGGCGCTGCCGCCCGCGAGCCTGGAATGGCTCGCCCGCCTGCAGGCGATGGCGAGCCAGAGCCGGCTGCCGCTCCAGCCCTATGTCCGGGAGGCGGTGGGCGACAGCGCCTCGCTCTACACCCATCCCGACCTGCCGCCGGCCGGGCGGACGCTGGTCGTCGCCTTCGCCGGCGACGCCCACCGCCTGATGATGCCGACCCCGGTCTTCCTCCAGCATTGCCGCGCCCGGGACATGGACCTGATGCTGATCCAGGACCAGACCCGGTCCTATTTCCTGCGGGGCGGCGGCGGGCTCGCCGACGACTTCCCCGGGCTCGTCGCCCGCATCGGCGCCGATGTCGGTCGCAGGGGCTACCGCCGGGTGGTCGCCTTCGGCGTCAGCGGCGGCGGCCTGCCCGCGGTCTGCATGGCAGTCGCCCTCGGGCTCGACCGCGCCGTCTCGGTCGGCGGCTCCAGCCCCGACATCGAGGATCCGCGCCTGGCGCTGCGCGGGCTGTCGTTCGCGATCTTCTCGGAGATGCTGGCGCGGCGGCCGGTGCCGATGCCGGAGATCGTGCTGGTCCATGCCGCGGGCTTTCCCCGCGACGCCGAGAAGGCGGCGGCACTGGCGGCCCTGGTGCCCGCCCGCCGCCATCCCGTCGCCGGCACCGGCCGCCACAACGTGCTGAACGAACGGCTGGTCCAGGGTCGCCTCCGCCCGCTTCTCGACGCATTGCTCCTCGACGGGACTGCGCTAGATCATTGACGGCACCTCGGGCCGCCCGTGACAACTGCCCGTGACAATTGGCCGTGGCTGTCCTGGCGGAGGAACGACATGCGAGTACCCCTGCAACTGCTGGCCGCCCTCCTCGCCGTGGGCGCGGCGCCCGCCCTGGCGCAGCAGGCGCCGGATGCCGCGCGCGGACGCGACCTGGCGCGGCAATGGTGCGCCGCCTGCCACGTCGTCGACCACGGCGGCCACGGCGCGGACAACGCGACCGCCTTCCCCACCGTCGCCGCCGCGCCGGCGACGACGCGCGAGCGCATCACCACCTTCCTCGGCGCGCCGCACGGCGGCATGCCCGACCCCGGCCTGACCCGGGCCGACGCCGCCGACATCGCCGAGCACATCCTCAGCCTCCGCGGCCGCTAGGATGCCGGCGGCCGAGTTGGGGCGCGGAGCGCGCGAGACAGCCCACGGCATTTCGCCCATAGTGCCGGCGGGCACGGCGGAGGCGGGCGAATGATCCTTCGCGACTTCGTAGGCAACATCGCGCTGCTCATCATGCTGTGCATGGCGCAGCGCTTCCTCGTCGAGCGCTGGCGGGGCAGCGACCTCGG
>NZ_JAYSFE010000267.1:0-2263 GCF_041913585.1 Allostella sp. | reverse complement strand
CTCGACGTGCCGCGGATGCTGCAGGTCGAGTTCAGCCGCGTCATCCAGCGCATCGCCGACGAGACCGGCAAGGAAATCTCCCCGCAGCTCATCTGGGAGGCGTTCCAGGACGAGTATGTCCGGCGCGACAGCCCGATCGCCTTCCGCGAGCATTCGACGGTGCCCGACACGAAGCACCCGAACCAGCGCCTGATCGAGGCCCGGATCGTCGAGAACGGCGCGCCGCGGACGATCGAGGGGCATGGCAACGGTCCGATCGCCGCCTATGTCGACGCGCTCGCCCGCAATTGCGGCGTCGACATTCGCGTCCAGGACTATCACCAGCACGCGATCGGCCATGGCGCCGACGCGCGCTCGGTCACCTACATCGAAGCCCAGCGCGGCGACGGCCAGGTGATCTGGGGCGTCGGCATCAGCCCGGACATCGTCGCCGCCTCGCTGCACGCGGTGACGAGCGCGGTCAACCGCGCGCTCGCGGCCTGAGGCGCGGGGGTCAGCGCACCACGATCGGCGACAGTCCGTGGCGACGGGCGGCGGCCTCGAGCCGCCCGTCCGCCCGGATCGCGGCGACGAAGGCGTCGAGCCGCGCCAGCCATTCCGGCTGGCCCTTGGCGACGGCATAGGCATAGGCGGTCCGCCCGATCGGCTCGTCCGGGGCGATGACGCGCGCCCATTCGTGCTGGAACAGCATCCGGCGGCTGTAGGGATAGTCGGTGATGAAGAGGTCGGCCCGGCCGGACTGAACCTCGATCTCGCGGAGCTGCGGCGGCGCCACCACCATCAGGCGCGCCCGGCGCAGATAGTCGCGCATCATCGGTTCCATGAAGGTTCCGAGCTGGACCGCGACGACGACGCCCGGGCGGTCGATGTCGGCCCAGGTGCGGATCCGCCGGCTGGTCCGGGGTGCGATCGCGTAGATGCCGCTGGCGAGATAGGGTTCCGTGAAGTCGACCCGCCGCTGGCGCGCCGGCGTCACGCCGACGCCGAACATGGCGACGTCGCAACGGCCCCGCTCCAGGTCGTCCATGAAGGTGGCGAAGGAACTCTCGACGAAGTCCAGCCGCACGCCCAGGTCGCGCGCGAGGTCGCCCGCGAGGTCGATGTCGATGCCTTCGAGCCGTCCGCTGCGCGGGTTCCGGAAGGTGATCGCATAGTAGTCCGGCCAGATGCAGGCGTGGAGCGCGCCACGGCCCAGCACCGCCTGCGGACGGGCGACGCCGGGGCGTTCGGCAGCGAGGGCGGCCGCGGCGGTCCCGAGACACAGGGCCCAGGCCGCCAGCGCGGCGAGACGACACGAGGTCATGACGGTTCCAAGGCGTGAACGGTGCTAGTATCGCTGCGACATGGAGGGCGGTCGAGCTTCGTCCCGGTACTTCACGTCGCCGCTGATGACGTGGGTCGTCGCCGGCGGCGTGTTCATGATCGTGGCGACCATCGGGCTCGTCGTGTCCGAACTGGTGTTCGCGCGCCACGCCACGCTGGCCCGCACCGAGCGCATCAGCCAGTCGACCGCGCGGATGCTGGCGGAGCAGACCTACCGCTCGATCGACGGGGTCGCGCTGACCATGCACGCGGTCGCCGACGCCATCCGGCAGACCAGCGACCGCCGGGTCGGGCCGGCCCTGGTCCGCGAGATCCTGCGGAGCCGCACCCGCACGGCCATCGAGCTGCGCGACTTGGCGTTCGTGCCGGCCGACGGCACCGGCGCCGTCGACGTGACCGGGAATCCCGTTCCGCCCATCGCCCTCGACGCGCTCCCCTACGTCCGCGAGGCGGTCGCCAACCCCGGAACGATCGCGCTCGGCCCGCCGGCGGCCGGGCGCCATCTCGGCGAGAGCCCGGACGAGGCCGCGGCGGGCGGCCAGTTCCACATCCCGATGGCGCGCGCCGTGACGACGTCGGAGGGCCAGCTTCTCGGCGTCGTCGTCGGGCTGCTCAATCCGGACTTCTTCGTCGCGTCGTTCGAAGCCGTCGATGCCGGCCGGCACGGCGCCATCCGCCTCATGCACTATGGCGGCGAACTCGCCGCATCCACCGCGACGGCGGACGGGTCGCCCGGAACCGCGATGAATGCCCTGCCGCTCTTCCGGTCGGAGCTGCCGCACAAGGAGCGCGGAACCTATCGCGGCCAGGATCCCGACGGTATCGAGCGGGTGACGACGTTCCGCGTCCTGCGCGCCTATCCGCTGGTGGTTTCGGTCGGCCTGTCGGTGACGGAGGCGCTCGACGGCTGGCGCCAGGAGGCGGCGAGCTTCGTCGCGCT
>NZ_JAYSFE010000266.1:0-2298 GCF_041913585.1 Allostella sp. | reverse complement strand
GTCGCCGTCTCGCGGCGCAGCCGGATGTACCGCGTCAGCCGGTCATGATTCATCCGGCTGGTCGGCCCGGCCTCGGGATCGAGTTCCCCCCACATGCGCAGCGCATTGAGGAAGTTCCCCCAGGTCTGCTCCGCGGCGTGGCGGGTCGAGGGGGCCCAGCGGAACGCCGGGCCGTCGGGGTCCAACGGGCCGCCTTCCGCGCAGGCGGCAGCCCAGCACACGCGATCGCTCGCCGGCCAGTCGGCGAGGGGAATGCTGCGCAGTGCTTCGGGATAGGCGGCACTCGGCCGGCCCGGCCCCCGCTTCGTCACGGCGTTCATCACCGCTTCCCCTTCACCCGGCGGCGCAAATGCACGCCCGCCAGCTTCTCGCGCTCGCGATCCAGCATCTTGCCGTGCTCGGCGACCGCGCCCTTCATGCTCAGTTCGCCGTACATGCGTCCGGTGACCTTGTCCGTCGTGTGCCCGAGCACATGCTGGGCGACGGCGACGTTCCGGGGATCGTCTTCGAACAGCATGCTCGCGACGAGGTGACGGAAGAGGTGCGCGGTGGTGCGCACGCCGAGGTGCTGCTCGCCGAGCCGGCCAACGAGGCGGGAGAGAGTCTCCGGCACATTGTGGCGGCCCTCCGGGCCCGGGAAGAGCCACCGCGAGCCCGCCGCCCCATCCAGGAGCGGCCGGTAGGTGGTCTCGTGCGTGTAAAGCAGGCGGATGAACTCTTCGGGCATCTCCCAGTCGATGGGACGGTCGTTCTTGGTCTCATCCGCCGGAATGTGCAGCGCCACCGCGCGGCCCTGGCGGTCGCGGAGGAAGTGGCGGTCAAGATCGAGGCTGCAGATATTGCGGACGCGCATCGGCATCAGGGGGAGCAGAGCGAAGAGCAGCGCGCCCTCATGGACCGACACCGCCCGGCGCGGGCGGCCGGCGGCCAGATGCCCGGCGGCCGCCTTGCTCAGGAGTGCCGGCAGGGCGAACAGCTTGGCCTTGACCTCGGGGCGGTTCAAGCGATGGAGACGCTCGCGGACCTTCGGCGGCAGCCCCGGCTGGCGGTTGGCCCCGACCTTGCGCGCCAGCCCCTGCAGGCTCTCGATCACCTCCGGCGGCTGATCGCAGTCGCGGGCGATGGCGCAGAGATGGGAGCACAGCGTGGGCGCAGAAGGCGGCCAGTTCTTGCCGTTATTCGCATAGATGTTCGTGAGGGCGCGCTTGACCAACTCGGGCCGCACGAGATCCGCCAGGGTCTTGAGCTCGGTCTCTTCGACACCGGCCGCGACCATCGCACGGGCGCAGCTCAGCACCAGCTGGCGGCGATGCTTCACCGTCTTGGGCGCCAGACGGCGACGGTAGCCCGAAGCGAACGGATCGTCCGGACCGTCGCGATGATCCGCGAGGTAGGTCTCGAGCTCGGCCCGGAAGCTCGCCGGAAAGGCCTCCAGCTGCTGCGCGATGGTCGGCCGCCGCGGGCGCGGCGTCAGGCGGGTCTGCGGCCAGCCGTCGATCTCCGCGACGGCCCGGTTCCACATCGCGACGATCCGGCTGCGGTGCTGCGACGTCAGAGGCTTGGTCGTCTGGGTGGCGCGATAGTCGGCAAACGCCTCCAGGGCGTCGTCATTCACCGCGTCGGGCGCGGTCCCGGCCCCGGAGCAATAGGTGACGAAGGCCGTCAGCACGGGGCGAAAGGGACGCTTGGGGAGACGCGTCCAAAGGGCCTCCCAGTCGGCCGAGCGGACGACCCGACCGGCGCGCGTGTCGTCAAGGACGCCGACATGGCGCGCGATGGCGCGCACCGCCGAGCGGATGTTGGACCAGCGCTTCCGGGAGACGTTGAACCGAGCGGGCAAGATCCCGGCGAACAAGGTCTGCAGCGCCGCGGCGGTCAGGATCATGCCGTCATCGACGTTCGCCATCTCGCAGAACTTCTTCACCATGCTGCGGTAGTTCTTCCGACTGGCGTCGGAATGGTTCCCGCTCTCAAGAAACGAGGACAGCGCCGTGGCAATCGTCATCGGCGCGATGGTCGTATCGATCGAAGAGTCGTTCATCTCAGAAACTCCATTTTGACAGTAGTCGTCAGGTGTTTGCCGGTAGTGACGGGGGTAGACATTCGGGAAAACCGTCACTGTGAATAGTACGTCTACGGCGGGTGGCCCTCTTCCCTAGGGGTGTCTTTCTGGTGGTCAGGGGGCGACGCACCACGACATCTAGACGGGGCCGATCTGGTGGCGGCGGATGAAGGTCAGGACCTCGCTCTCGGCGACCCGGACGAGCTTGCCGAAGCGGCTGGCGCGCAGCTCGCCGC
>NZ_JAYSFE010000265.1:0-2307 GCF_041913585.1 Allostella sp. | reverse complement strand
CCCTGCTCGCCGCCGGCGCCGACCCCAACGAGGCGGCGACCAGCCGGCCGACCGCCGACTGGGGGACGCCGCTGCTCTGGGCGATCCGGCGGCGGCGTTCGCCGGCCCATGTCCAGGCCCTGCTTGCCGCCGGCGCCGACCCGGCCGCGCGCACGCCCGACGGCACCGACGCGCGGACGCTGGCCCTGCGCTTCGGCCTGCCGGAGGTGGCGGCGCTGCTGCCGCCGGGCGCCGGCGCCGCTCCCCTGCCCGCGGACGAGCGCTTCGTCACCGCCTGCGCGGCCGGCGACGAGGCGGCCGCCAGGGACATCCAGGCCGGGCGGCCGGATCTGCCGGGCGGGCTCGACCCGGCGCGGCTGCGGCTGCTGCCCGAGCTGGCGGCGGACGGGGTGGCCGCCGCGGTGCGGACGATGGTGCGGCTCGGCTGGCCGATCGCCACGCGCGGCGGCGACTGGGAGGCCTCGGCGCTGAACCACGCCGTCTTCCGGGGGGACGCGGCGCTGGTCCGCTTCCTGCTGGAGCACGGGGCGGACTGGCGGGAGCGCCACGGCTTCGACGACGACGCCAGCGGCACCCTCGCCTGGGCCTCGCTCAACCGCCCGCTCGCCGGCGGCGACTGGCTGGGCTGCGCCCGGGCCCTCCTCGCCCACGGGATGCCCCGGGGCGAGCGCGATCCGGGCGGCTCGGACGACGTCCTCCTCGACGGGCGGCGCAAGCGCTTCTCGGACGAGGTGGCGGAACTCCTGGTCGGCGGACGATAGGAGCGGACCGATGCCCAACCTCTTCGACACGACGCCCGCCACGCCGGCGGCCGAGCGGACCGAGCCGCTGCTGACCGCTGCCGGCGTGCGGCTCGAACGCGTCCTGTCGCTGGGCCAGGCATCGCCGCCCGGCTTCTGGTACGACCAGGCGGAGGCGGAATGGGTGGCGGTGCTGTCCGGCCGCGCCCGCCTCGCCATCGCGGGCGAGGCGCACGACCGCGAACTGGGCCCTGGCGATGCGGTGTTCCTGCCGGCCGGATGCCGGCACCGCGTCGCCTGGACCGACCCCGACCAGCCGACCGTCTGGCTCGCCCTCTTCGTGGACCCGACGCTCGGGCCGGCGCTCGGGCCGGCGCCTCAGGAGCGGAAGTAGGGCTCGACCGTCCCCTTCAGCTTGATCGTCAGCGGATAGCCGTGGCGGTCGACCGTCTTGCCGGCGGCGACCCGGATCCAGCCCTCGCTGACGCAATACTCCTCGACGTTGGTCTTCTCCGCGCCGTTGAAGCGGATGCCGATGCCGCGTTCGAGCAGGGCGGCGTCGTAGTGCGGGCTCGTCGGGTTGTTGCAGAGGCGGTCGGGGGGCGTGTCGGTCATGGGACGCTCGCTTGGTCTCAGGTCTTCGGGCGGTCCGGCCAGAACCGGACATTGGCACGGGCGAGGCCGCCGGCAACCCCGACCGGGGTGCCGTCGGCGCGCCAGCAGGCGGCTCCGGTCATCGTGCCGTCGGCGCCGAAGGCGATCGCGTTCATGCCGCCGGCGACGTGCGGCATCGCCGCCACCTCGTGCCCGAGCGCGGCCAGCGCCGCGCGCACCGTCTCCGGCACCGCGTCCTCGACCTCGACCGGGCCCCCTTGCGTCCACAGGCGCGGCGCCTCGACCGCCTCCTGCAGGCTCATCCCGTGATCGACGAGGTTCACCACCGCCTGCATGGCCGAGCCGAAGATGCGCAGGCCGCCCGGCAGGCCGAGCGCGAAGGCGGGCTTGCCGTCCTTCAGCACGATCAGCGGCGACATGGAACTGGTGACGCGCTTGCCGGGAGCGATCGACTGGGTGAAGCCCGGATGCGGATCGAAGAGATACATGTAGTTGTTGGGGATGATCCCGGTGCCGGGCACGACGAAGCGGGCGCCGAAGAGGCTGTTGATGGTCTGGGTCGAGCAGACGACGTTGCCGTCGCCGTCGGCCGCCGTCAGGTGCGTGGTGTTGGCGGATTCCGCCGTCGCCTGGACGCCCGGCGCCCAGGCCTGGGCGCGCCCGCGGTCGATCCGCCGGCGCCGCTCGGCGGCATAGTCCTTGTCGGTCAGGCGCCCGACCGGCACCGGCGTGAAGGCGGGGTCGGCGGTCGCCGCCTTGCGGTCGGCAAAGGCGATCTTCAGCACCTCGGCCAGGAGATGCAGCGTCTCGGGCGTGCCGAAGCCGAGTGCCGCGACGTCGAAGCCCTCGAGAATGTTCAGCATCTGGACGATGTGGACGCCGCCCGAGGAGGGCGGCGGCGGCCCCACCACCTCGAAGCCGCGATAGGTGCCGCGCACCGGCGCCCGCTCGA
>NZ_JAYSFE010000264.1:0-2327 GCF_041913585.1 Allostella sp. | reverse complement strand
CGCCGACCCCGCCGCCCGGATCGGGCGTGCCGCTCCAGGCGGCCGCGCCGCCGGCGCGCTCGAACCTGCCGCCGCCGCCGGCCGCGGCACCGGCCGCGCCGCCCCCGGCGGGATCGCTGCCCCGAGCGCCGGAGGCCGCCACCATTCCGGTGCCGCCGCCGATCGCGACCGACCCCGCCGCCGGCGACCGCATGCGGCCCGATGCCCTGGGAGCGGCGCCGCCGCCCCCGCCGGCGCTGGCCGCCGTCCCGGCGGCGCCGCCGCCGCGCGTCGCGGCCGGGGCCGGAACCAGCCGCCTCGTCGCCCAGCTCGAGTTCCCGGAGACCGGCGCCACCCTCTCGGGCGAGGCGCGGGAGGCGCTGGCGGCGGTCGAGAAGCTGCACCGCGAGCGTGGCGGCCGGATCCGGCTCGTCGCGCTGACGCCGCGTGGCGGCGCCGCGGTCGCCGGCGACGCCATGCTGGCCGCCGCGGCGGCCGCCACGGAGCGCGGCCAGGCCGCGCAGCGCGAACTGGTCCGCCTCGGCGTGCCCGAGGGCGACATCGCGGTTTCGACCGCACCTTCGGGGACCGGGCGGGACGTCCGGCGCGTCGACGCCTATCTCGACAATTGACGGTCCGGGACGGCCGGCCGGCGCGGCTGGCTGCGCCCGGCCGGCCGTCCTCCGTCCCCCCGACTCACCCTATGTTGATCGCCCGGATGCCGACACGCCCGATGCCGACACGCCCTGACGCCGAAACGAGCGACGCCCATGTCCACCCTTGTCCCAAGCCCGGCCGCCCCGAGATGATCGGGGTTCGGCCATGAGCGAGATCCTGCGCGTCGGCGTCGCCGGGCTCGGCACCGTGGGTGCCGGCACGCTGCGGCTCCTCGCCACCCATGCCGACCGGATCGCCGAGCGCGCCGGCCGGCGTCTCGTGGTCACCGCCGTGTCGGCCCGCGACCGTCGGCGCGACCGCGGCGTCGACCTCGCCGGCGTCCGCTGGTACCAGGACGCGAGCGCGCTCGCCGCCGATCCCGAGGTCGACGTCGTCGTCGAGCTCGTCGGCGGTGCCGAGGGCATCGCCCGGACGCTGGTCGAGGCGGCGATCGCGGCCGGCAAGCCGGTGGTGACCGCCAACAAGGCGCTCCTCGCCGTCCACGGCACCGCCCTGGCGCGCCGCGCCGAGGCGGCGGGCGTGCCGATCGCCTTCGAGGCCGCCGTCGCCGGCGGCATCCCGATCGTCAAGGGGCTGCGCGAGGGGCTGGCCGCGAACGCGCTCGACCGCGTCTACGGCATCCTCAACGGGACCTGCAACTACATCCTCACCACCATGCGGCGCGAGCAGCGCGAGTTCGCCGAGGTGCTGGCCGAGGCCCAGCGGCTCGGCTATGCCGAGGCCGATCCCAGCTTCGACATCGACGGCATCGACACCGCGCACAAGCTGGCGGTGCTGACCGCGACCGCCTTCGGGACCGAGGTCGATTTCGCCGGCGTCCATGTCGAGGGCATCCGCCACGTCTCGGCGCTCGACATCGCCTATGCCGACGAACTCGGCTTCCGCATCAAGCTGCTCGGCATCGCCCGGCGGACGGCACACGGCATCGAGCAGCGCGTCCATCCCTGCATGGTCCCGGTGGCGACGCCGATCGCCAACGTCGAGGGCGTGTTCAACGCCGTGGTCGCCGAGGGCGACTTCGTCGGGCGGGTGGTCATGGAAGGGCGCGGCGCCGGCGCCGGGCCGACGGCGTCGGCGGTCGTGGCCGACCTCGTCGACATCGCCCGCCGCCGTTCGGTTCCGACCTTCGGGCGGCCCGCAGCGCTGCTCGACCCCGCGAACCCGGCGCCGATGGAGCGCCATCGCGGCTGCTACTACATCCGGCTGATGGTCGTCGACCGGCCGGGCGTCATCGCCGACGTCACGGCGGCGCTGCGCGACGAGGACGTGTCGATGGAGAGCATGCTGCAGCGCGGCCGGGCGCCGGGCGAGGCGGTGCCGGTGGTGCTGACGACGCACGAGACGGAAGAGGCGCGGATGCGCCGGGCATTGGCGCGGGTGGCCGCCCTGGGGACGGTCCTGGAGCCGCCGCGAACCATCCGCATCGAGGATCTGTGAGGGAGGAAAGGATGACGAACGGCAAGTCCGGCACCATGGAGCGCAACCTCGCGCTGGAAGTGGTCCGCGTGACGGAGGCGGCGGCGCTCTCGGCCTCGCGCCTGATGGGCCGCGGCGACGAGAAGAAGGCCGACCAGGCGGCGGTCGACGCCATGCGGCGCGCGCTCAACGCGCTCGCCATCGACGGCACCGTGGTGATCGGCGAGGGCGAGCGCGACGAGGCGCCGATGCTC
>NZ_JAYSFE010000263.1:0-2355 GCF_041913585.1 Allostella sp. | reverse complement strand
CCAAGTTGGCCCTGTGGCGGCAACTTCGCCCCCCCGCCCCCCACCCCCCGGGGGCCCGGGGCCGGGTCAGGAGGTGCGGTCGCGGGCGAGCCGTCCGCGCGCGTCGCGGTCGGCCCCCGACGGCAGGCCGGCCCCGGGGTCGGCGATCCAGGCGAGGATGTCGTTCCAGACCACCTCGGCCTGGAGGTCGCGCAGCAGCATGTGCCAGCCGGCGGGATAGACCGCGACCCGCTGCCGGTCGGCCGCCCCGGGCAGGCGCGAGAGCATGAGAGCGGTCGGTTCCCTGGGCACGATCTGGTCCTTCTCGCCATAGAGGACGAGCGCCCGGTCGTCGAACCGGGCCGACGCCGCCAGGGCATCGTCCATGAGATCGACGAGGCCGCGGACCGTGTCCGCGCGGGTGTCCTTGATGACGTGCGGATCGCGGCTGAAGTCGCGCAGCATCGCCTCGTTGTCCGACGGCCGGAAGCCGAGACCGCTGCCCGACAGGCTGAGCCAGGGCATCGCCGTCGAGACCGCGGAGAGCGCCCAGCGCTGGACGAAGCCCATGGTCTGCCGGCCCCAGACCGCGGGCGCCACCAGGATGACGCCGTCCGCCGCCGGCGGTGTCGGTCCCGTCATCGTCACCATGGCGATGGCCCCGCCCATGCTCTCGCCGAGCAGGTAGAGCGGGACCCCGGGATGGCGCGAGCGGACCAGGCGGAGTGCCGTGGCGGCGTCGCCGGCATAGGCGTCGGTGCCCGGCCAGCGCCCGCGGTTGGGCGCCTCGCCGAAGCCGCGCTGGTCATAGGCGTAGGTGGCGACGCCGCGGGCGGCCCAGTGGCGGGCCGGCATCTCGAAGGCCGCGGAGTAGTCGTTGAAGCCGTGCAGCGCGACGACGACCGCCCGCGGCGGCCCGTCGGGCGACCACAGCCGCATCGGCAGGCGCAGGCCGTCGGTGGTGACGAGTTCCCGGTTCTCGATCGTTCCCCGGGTCACCGCCGGCCCCGGCAGCACGTAGCCCGGGGCGCAGCCGGCGACCGCCGCCAGCAGCGCCAGGGCCAGGATGCCGGCGGCACGCGCCATTCCCGCCCTATGCGGCCGCGGCGGCGGCCGGCCGCGTCAGCGCGAGGAAGGCGTCCTCGAGGCTGCCTTCCTCGGTCGTGAGGTCGACGGCCACCAGCCCGGCCGCCTGCAATGCCCCGAGCAGGTCCTGCGCCCGGGTCCGGCTCGGCCGGTAGCGGAAGGCGAGGCGGCGCGGCCCGGTCAGCTCCGCCCCGAGGGCCGCCAGTGCCGGCGGCACCTGGGCCAGCGGATCGGCCAGCGTCACCACCAGTGTCTTGCGGTCGAGGCGCCGCACCAGCGCCGCGGTCTCGTCGCAGGCGACCACCCGGCCGCCGTCGATGATGGCGATCCGGTCGCAGAGCGCCTCTGCCTCCTCGAGATAGTGGGTCGTCAGCAGCACCGTGGTGCCCCGCGCCGCCAGGGTGCGGACATGGCTCCAGAGCTGCTGCCGCAGCTCGACGTCGACGCCGGCCGTCGGCTCGTCGAGCACCAGCACCGGCGGGTCGTGGACCAGCGCCTTGCCGATCAGCAGCCGCCGCCGCATCCCGCCCGAGAGCGAGCGGGCGTAGGCGTCGGCCTTGTCGGCGAGCCCGAGCGCGGCCAGGATCTCGTCGGTGCGCCGCTCCGCCGGCGGCACCCCGAAGAGGCCGGCGTGCAGTTCCAGCGCCTCGCGCGGCGTGAAGAACGGGTCGATGTGCAGTTCCTGCGGCACCACGCCGATCGCCTGGCGGGCATGCAGCGGCTGCCGGTCGATGTCGTAGCCCCAGATGCGCACCCGGCCCGCCGTCTTGCGGACGAGACCCGCCAGGATGCCGATCAGCGTCGACTTTCCCGCCCCGTTCGGGCCGAGCAGGCCGAACATGGAGCCGCGGGGGATGGTCAGGTCGACGCCGCGCAGGGCCTCCTTCGCCGGCTGCTTGCGCCGGGCGGCGTAGGTCTTCGTCAGCCCGGAGACCTCGACGGCATTGCCGGGCATCGGGATCGGCGGTTGCGGCGCGTACACGCGGGCGTGGAGTCCGGTCCGGGGTCTGGGATGGCCGGAGATTGGCTTCCGGTTGCGCCATCGGTATCATCCGGCGCGAATTCGGGTCAATCGGGCCCCGCCCTCTCGCCGGCGGGCCGCATCATCGGAACCTGCCATGCTGCACCGCGACGCGCCCCGCACCACCCCGGCCGGGACGCCCATCGAAGTGATCGAGACCGAACAGCCGACGGTCGCCTGCGACGGCGGCAACGGCCCGCTCGGCCATCCCGTGGTCTTCCTCAACCTCCTGCCCGCGGGCGCCATCGACTGCCCCTATTGCGGCCGGC
>NZ_JAYSFE010000262.1:0-2375 GCF_041913585.1 Allostella sp. | reverse complement strand
CGGATGACGAAGCCCGTCACCCGGCCCGGATCGGCGGCATGGGAGAGGTCGATGTCGGCCCCGACGTGATCGGGACTGCCGAACAGGATGTGGTGGACCTCGACCCCCGGCAGGCGCCGGACCCCGTCGAGCAGCCCGAGTTCGCGCAGGATGCTGGTCGACTTGCCGCTGACGGCGTCGCCGCACACCTTGTCGCGCGGGAAGCGGGCCTTCTCCAGCACCACCGCGCGGAGCCCGGCGCGGACGGCGTAGAGGCCCGCGGTCGCCCCCGCGGGGCCGCCGCCGACGATGACGAGATCATGGATCACGACGCGACGGCGGCCGGCCGGAGCGCCAGCAGGTCGCCGACGAAGGCCTCGAGCGCCGCCGGCTCGGCGCCGGCCGCCGCCGCGATCCGGGCGCCGTCGGCCATCAGGGCGGCGGCCCGGTCGCGGGCGGCCGCCGCACCGACCGCCGCGGCATAGTTGGGCTGGGACACGGCGAGGTCGCGCTCGCGGTCGGCGACGTCGTCGACGATCTGGTAGGCGATGCCGAGGCGGGTGCCGTAGTCGGCCAGTGCCTGCCGCGCGGCCGCGCCGCCGCCGCCGGCCATCGCCCCCAGTTCGCAGGCGGCCGAGACGAGGCAGCCGCTCTTGCGCCGGTGCAGCGCCTCCAGCCCGGCCGCGTCCATCCGCGGGCCGACGCCGGACCGGCGGGCCGCGAGGTCGTCGCGCTGGCCGCCGCACATGCCGGCGGCGCCGACTGCGCGCGCCAGCCGCTCGACCGCATCGGTGCCGCGGGCGCGGTCGACCGCCCCGGCGATCTCGAACGCGCGGGCGAGCAGGGCCACCGCCGCCAGGATCGCCACCGCCTCGCCGTGGCCGCGATGCAGGGCGGGGCGTCCGCGGCGTTCGGCGGCGTTGTCCATGGCCGGCAGGTCGTCGAGGACGAGCGAGGCGGCATGCACCATCTCGACGGCGCAGGCGAGGTCGAGCGCGTCCGCATCGCGGCCGCCGACGGCGCGGCAGGCGAGGATCGTCAGCGTCGCGCGCAGCCGCCGGCCGCCGCCCAGGGCCGCCTCGGCCATGGCGCGCCGCAGTTCGCCGTCCTCGCCGGCTCCGAGCAGCGCCTGCAGCCGGTCGTCGATCCGCTCCTGCGCCGAGCCCGGGCCGGCCACTGCCAGTTCCGCCAGCGCCGCCATCGCTCAATGCCCCCCGCCGCCCAGGATCTGGGCCAGCACCGTCAGGCTGCGGCCGACCCGCTCGTCGAGGCTGGCACCGACGAGCCGCACCGTCCTGTCGCCGCCCAGGCCGGCGCCGCCCGGGCCGACCTCGAACGCGAAGCCGAACGGATCCCAGGCGTTGCCGAGTTCGGCGAAGCGGTAGCGGAGGTCGTGGACCGTGACCCGGTCGCCCTCCACCCGCCAGACCGGCGCGTGCAGGAAGCCCGCGAGCGCCATCCCCGGGACGGAGCGGCGGACGGCCGCCACCGCCGGCGCTTCGGGATCGGACAGGACCGACGGCAGGCGCTCGATCCGGTTGGCCACGGGGCGGATGGCATATTGGTCGTAGCCGTCCGGCCGCCGCAGGATGCCGCGCCACCGCAATGGTGCGAACGGCTCCGGCACGAGGTCGACCGCCGGGGCCGATGCCGTGGCGGCCAGCATGTCCGAGGCCCGCTCCCGCAGCAGCGCCGCGACGCCGACATGGGCGAGCGCCAGGGCCAGCGCCGTGGCCGCCACCGCTGCACGGGCGCCGGGTCCGAGCCGCGGCAGCAGGGACAGGCCGAGCCCCAGCGCCAGCACGCCGGTCAGCACCGGGTCGACGACGAACAGCAGGCCGAACTCGACCCGGGCGTCGGAGAGCGGGTGGAAGAGGACCACGCCGTAGGCGTTGAGGAGGTCGAGGCCGATATGCAGGACGATGCCCGCCGCGGCCAGCGCCGCCGTCTGCCAGAACCCCAGTCGTCCGCCGGCCAGCCGGGCCAGGACGGCGATGCCGGCCGCCATCGCCGGCAGGGCGACCAGGGAATGGGTGAAGGTGTGCCGGAGCAGGGCCGCCCGCGTCGGGTCGACGAGGACGACCAGCATGTCGAGGTCCGGCGCCAGCGCGCCGGCCAGCAGCACGAGGGCCGGCGCGCCGCGCCGGGCCGAGGAAGGACCGGTCCAGGCCGGGTTGGCGCGCGCCAGGGCGAGGCCGGCCAGGGCGTGGGTGGCGAGGTCCATGGCGTCAGCCGACCGCGCCGCGGAGGACGACGAGCGGGTCGGTCGTCGCCGCCCGCCGGGCCGGCAGCAAGGCGCCGAGACACGCGGTCGCGATCGCCGCCGCGGCCGCGATCGCATAGTGGCCGCCCCAGTCGTAGAGGAGGAAGCGGTTCGACTGGATGATCGGTCCCTG
>NZ_JAYSFE010000261.1:0-2414 GCF_041913585.1 Allostella sp. | reverse complement strand
CTCATAACCTGAAGGTCACAGGTTCAAATCCTGTCCCCGCAACCACCGATAGTTCACGCCCGTTCCCGAAAGGGGGCGGGCGTTTCGGTGTCTGCGGCACGGACAGAGCCGGAACCAGCGGTGCCCCATTCGCCCAGCCCAGAAGCTGCGCGAGGTCGCCGTGCAGTTCGGCGCGGAAGCCGTCCGGCGCCTCGGGGTCGGGCGTCACCACGACCTTCTCGATCAGGCTCCCCAGGATATCCGCTGCCTCGGTCCGGGTGTCCTCCGGCGCCAGCGCTGCCTCGAGCGTCTCGATCTTCTGGCGGTAGAGCACCGGCAGGTTCGGGTGCAGCCGGATGGGCTCGGGCGCCGGCAGCTCCTCGACCTGACGCGCCAACTCGGCCTTCCGCCGTTCCAGATCCGCCAGCCGGTCCCGGAGCGTCTCGCTCCAGGCGCCGCCCTCGATCGCCCGGACGATGCCGGCGAGCTTGCCGGTGACCTCGGCCAGTTCCCGGCTCCGGGCCTCGCGGGCAGCGCCGGCCTCGGCACGACCGCGGTTCAGCTCCTCCTGGAAGCCGCGGACGAACGCCTCGACCAGTTCGGGGGTCAGCATCCGCGTCTTGAGCGCGGCCAGGACCCGGGCCTCGATCGCCGTGCGGCCGATCCGCTGCGCATTCGTGCAGGTTCCCTTCGAGCGGTGGCGGGAACAGCCGAGCTGCTCCTTGCCGACGATCGCCAGGGGATCGCCACAGCATCCGCAGCGCAGCAGCCCGCTCAGGAGATAGCGCCGCCGGCGCGCCCGGTTCAGGGCATTGCCGGTTGCGTCGCGAGCGATGGAGAAGCGGAGGGTCTGCTGCCGCGCCTTCACCCGCTGCCAGAGCTCGTCGTCGACGATGCGCAGCTCCGGCAGCTCCGTGACCTCGTGACGGTCGGTCGCGTTGGGCCGAGCGACGCGCCGGCCGGTCCGGGGATCCTTGACGTAGGCGACCCGGTTCCACACCAGACGGCCGATATAGAGCTCGTTGTTGAGCAGGCCGGTGCCGCGGTCGGGCTGGCCGCGGATGGTGGTGTCGCCCCAGGGCCGGCCGCCGGGGCCGGGGACATTCTCCCGATTCAGTCGGGCTGCGATCGCACGGGGACCGGTGCCGCCGGCGAAGAGCTCGAAGATGCGGCGCACGACGCCCGCCTCGGCCGGGTCGATCTCGCGCCGGCCGCGCTCGCCGCCGTCGGCGACGATCCGATAGCCGTAGGCGAGCCCACCCGGTATCCGCCCGGCACGGGCCCGTCCGAGCAGTCCCCTCCAGGTCTTCTCGCGCAGGTCCGACAGGTAGAGCTGGCCCATCGTCCCCAGCATGCCGACATGGAGCGGGGTGATCTCGCCGGTGGTCGCCGCATGCAAGCTGACCCGGGCGAAGGTCGCCCGGTCGAAGAAGCTCGCGACGTCCGCCAGCTTGCGGCCCAGCCGGTCGAGCGCCTCGCACAGGACGATCTCGAAGGATCGACCGTCCAGGTCGGCCAGCAGCTGCCGGTAGCCGTCGCGGAAGGCGCTGCCGCCGCTCTGCGCCCGGTCGCTGTAGACCCGCACCACTTCCCAGCCGCGCGCCCGCGCATAGCGCCGGCACACCTCCACCTGATCCTCGATCGAGGCGTCCGACTGCAGGTCGCTGCTGTACCGGGCGTAGATCACCGCTCGCGCCATTCCAGCTCCTCCATCGCCTTCTGGCGGTTCGCCTGCAGGATGCGCTCCCATTCGCGCTGAGCCGGCGCCCGTCCGGATTCGTCATAATACTGCTGGGCGGTCCGCGCCGTCCGGTGGCTGAGCAGATCCTTGGTGATCGGTCCGTTCCGCGGGTCGCGGGTCATGGTGAAGGTGGCGACCGCATGGCGCAGCATGTGGGTGGTGATGGGCCGGCCCAAGGTGGCCAAGCCGACCGATTCCATCACGCGCCGGAAGCCCGTGTAGTCCAGCGGGTCGCCGTTGCGGTTGATCCAGAGACGGTCGCTGACGTGGTCGCCGAGCAGGAGCGGACGATGGAGTTCGAGGTACCGTCGCAGACCGTCCGCCACCTCGCCATGCAACGCTCCGCAGATGGGACGCCGGTTCTTCGTGTCGACTGCCGGAATGGCGATGTCGATGGACGCGTCATCGACCAGGATATCGCGACCAAGGGTGAGCCCCGCCAGATTCTTGCGGCGGAGCGGCAGCACACTCAGCACGGCACCGATGAGTGCGTTCCGGAACTGCACTGCCGCGTCCACCGAGGGGCGGCGGCTGTCTGCCTCGGCCATGAGGTCGAGGCATCCGGTCAGCAGCTGCGGGAGGTCCGGAGGCTGGCGCCGCTTGCGGGTGGCGCGGATCTCGCCGGTGCCCGGCTTGTCGGGGTGACGGCGGATCCACCGCCAATCCTGCTCCGGGCACATCGCCGACAGGATCT
>NZ_JAYSFE010000260.1:0-2414 GCF_041913585.1 Allostella sp. | reverse complement strand
GCGCGCCGCGCAGCGAGCAGTCGAGCGACGCCGGAGCCGCTGCACCGCCTTCCGCGCGATCCAGCGCGCGTTCCCGGAAAGCGTGTCGATCCGCCGGACTTGGTATTATCCCAGACAGCAAATAGTCGCAAGATTCCAGGCGACCTTCTCTTTTCGCGAGAATCGCCCACTGCATTCGCCGCGCGATCGAAAGTATCAGGCCCGTCGGTCATCCCGCGCGGGTGAGGGCGGCGTCCGATCCGGCCGCCACGCGGCCCAGTCCGCGCCGGGCCGCTTCCAGCGGTCCCGACCAGTCGCCCGGCCGATCCTGGCGCAGCATGGTCATGGACCGGTACCACGGCGGCCGCGGCCGGCCGGCGATCCAGTAGGGGGTGATCGGCGGGCCGCGATGGACGAGGGTCCACGTCGGCACGCCGAGCGCGCCCGCCATGTGGACGGTGCTGTTGCTCGACGAGACCACCAGGTCGAGGGCCGCCACCTGCGCCGCGAAACCGTCGAGATCGGCGAGCGGGTCGATCCCGGGATCGCGGAAGAGCCGCCCGTCCCCGCCGCCCGCTCGCGCGCCATATTGGAGATCGACGAAGACGAGGCCGGGCACGGCCAGGAGCGACGCCAGGGCGGCCGGGGCGAGCGACTTCGCCTCGGCGAGCGGGGTGTTGCGGCTCTCCCAGGCGATGCCGACGACGGGTCCCTGGCCGAGCGCGCGATAGCGCGCCCGGAGCGCGGCCGCCCGGTCCCTGTCGGCCCGCAGCCATGGCGCCGCGGCCGGCACCTGGTCCGGCTCCAGCCCGAACCAGGCCGGCAGGTCACCGAGGGCGGAATGGGCGACGATCGCCCGGTCGGCGGTCGCCGGATGCGGCGGCCAGGCGCGGGCGACGACCTCGACGGCGGGGAAGGAGCGGGCGAAGAGCGGCACCAGCCGGGCATCGACCTCCAGCACGACCTGGAATCCGGTCGCTGCCAGGGCCGGCAGGAGGGCGACGTGCCGCAGGTCCTCGCCGATGCCCTCGTGGCTCCAGACCAGGAGGCGGCCGCCCGGACGCCGCCGCTCCGCCAGGGGCGGATAGGGCGCGGGGCGCTGCCGCACCCGCGGATGGCGGCAGCGCCACGCCGCGTGCGGCCAGGCCCGGCGCCACTCGCCCTGCGTCAGCAGATCGACCGCGATCGACCAGTGGATTTCGGCCGGGTCGGGCACGAGCGCGACGGCGCGCCGGTAGGCGCGTCCGGCGCGCGGATCGTCGAGTGCCGCCCGGAGGTCGCCCAGGTTGACCCAGCCGGCCGCCGCCTCCGGCGCAAGGCGGACCGCCCATTCGAGCAGCTCCGCCGCCTCGTCGACCGCCCCGCGGCGCCACAGGAGGCGACCGAGATTGGTCGCCAGGACCGGATGCGGGGAGCGCCCCTGCCCCGCCCGCAGTTCCGCGATCGCGCCTTCGACATCGCCCGCGGCCAGTCGCCCGGCCGCGGCGGCGTCGACCTCCGCCGCGTTCATCCCGGGCTCGGGGCCGCGCTCATTCGGCGGCGATCGGCTGCCGCCGGTAGTCGGCCTCCTCGGCGAGCCACAGGTCGCCGTAGGCGACGTCCTGCCATTCCTTGAACCAGGGCCCGCCGCGGGTGTAGTGGACGGCGCCGGGCAGCCCCTCGGCCGGCGGGCGGCTCCAGCCCTCGAGCCAGTTCCAGCGCTCCGGCACGGCGCCGATCAGTTCGTCCGGCAGCCACTGGAAGCGGTGCAGGAAGGCCCCCGATTCGCGGCTCACCAGTTCCGGCGTCAGCACCCGGTTGGCCGGGTGGCCGCAGTTCCAGAGCATCAGGCTGCTCCAGTTCTTGCGCGGATAGCGGGTCTGCGGCACCCCGTCCATCTTCCAGCTCTCGGTCGGCTGGTACTCGTGGTGGACGCACATGACGGCGAATTTCGGATCGGCCAGCCGGGCGAGGCCGGCGATGTCGTCGAGCCAGAGGAAGTCGCAGTCGACGAAGAGCGCCCAGCCCTGGAAGTCCCGCAGCCGGGGCACCAGGAAGCGCGTGTAGGTGAACTCGGTCGAGGCGAGCGGATCGGCGTCGCGCGTGTAGAGGCCGGCGGCGCGCAGGTCCGGCTGGCGGATCGGTTCGACCGCGACGGGGATCGAGGCCCGCTTCAGAAGCGAATGCCGGCAGACCTGGTAGGCGATGTCCTCCCGGCTGTCCCAGCCGACCATCACGGGAAATGCGTCCGTCATCCGATCCTCGATTGCCCGCAAAGGGGCGCCGTGGCTTCGCTCCCTCTCTAGTCCATGGCGCACCGGGACGCCACTGGTGGCCGCCGCGACAAAAAGGAAGGGCCGGGGGATTTCTCCCCCGGCCCCGGGTCGCGTTCGCTCGAAGACGTCGTCTCAGATGATGACGAAGTCGCCCGAGTTGTTGCCGGCCGGACCCTCGTT
>NZ_JAYSFE010000259.1:0-2420 GCF_041913585.1 Allostella sp. | reverse complement strand
CGACCGAGGAGACGAGGAGGATGCCGAGCAGCAGCGGCAGGTCGCGCTGCAGCAGCGCGTCGAAGACGAGCCGGCCGAGGCCGGGCCAGCCGAAGACGGTTTCGACCAGGATCGAGCCGCCGAGGATGTGGCCGATCTGCACCCCGGCCAGCGTCACCACCGGCAGGAGCGCATTGCGAGCGGCATGGACGAAGCCGATGCGCGTCTCGGACAGGCCCTTGGCGCGGGCGGTGGTGATGAAGTCGAGCGTGAAGACCTCGAGCATCGCGGCCCGCATCAGCCGCGTGTAGAGCGCGACGTAGAAGAGGCCGAGCGTCAGGGCCGGCAGGACGAGGTGGCGCCCGATGTCGAGGGCGCGGGCGCTCCAGGAGAGGTCGGTCGCGATCGTCATCATGCCGCCGGACGGCAGGATTCCCAGCGTCACCGAGAAGAGCACGATCAGCATCAGGCCGAGCCAGAACTGCGGCGTCGCGTAGACGACCAGCGCCAGCACCGACAGTACGCCGTCGATCCAGGTGCGGTGGCGCATGGCGGCGAGGATGCCGAGCAGCATCCCGGCCGCGACCGCGACCAGGATCGCCGCCAGCATCAGCAGCAGCGTCGCCGGCACCCGCTCCAGGACCAGCTCCATCACCGGTGCCTGCTGGATGTGCGACCAGCCGAGGTCGAGCACGAGCAGGCGGCCGAGGAAGGCGAGGAACTGCTGCCACAGCGGCCGGTCGAGACCGAAGTTGCGGCGCAGCTCCTCGACGAACTCGACGGGCGCGCCGCCGGAGGAGGCGGCGATGATGTCGGCCGCGTCGCCCGGCGCCAGATGCAGGAGCGCGAAGTTGAGCGCGGCGATGGCGACGACGACCGGCACGAGCTGCAGCAGCCGCCGGGCGAGGAAGGCGAGGGTCGGGGGCATGGGCAGGATGTCCCGGTGCCGCCGCTCCCCCGGGCGAGCGGGGAGCGGTGGCCGGCCGGGCGCTACTCCTTCCAGACCGAATCCCAGCTCGAATACATCGAGATGCCGTTGGTGATGAGCCCGTGGACCCGCTTGTTCCACACCGAGGTGTAGGACAGCTCGACCAGGAAGATCACCGGCAGCTCGTCGTGCAGGATCTGCTGGATCTCGTCGAACTGCGCCTTGCGGGCCGCCTTGTCGGTCTCCCGCGCCGCCTTGGCGAAGAGCTCGTCGACGCGGGCGTTCTGGTAGCCCATCGAGTTGGTGAAGGTGGCGCCCTTGCGGATGCTGGACGAGATGAAAGTGCGCTGCACGCCGATCGTCGGATCGGAGTAGTTGTGGCTGAAGGTGCTGGTGACGTGGAAGTCCCAGTCGGTGTAGACCGCCTTCAGCCAGCCCGCGAGGTCGAGGCTCTTGGTGTCGACCGCGATGCCGATCTTGCCCAGTTCCTGGCGGATGTACTCGCCCAGCCGCACCCAGGTCTCGCCGTAGGGCAGGAAGTTCTGGGTCATGCGGAAGCGCACGCCGTCGGGCCCGCGCTTGTAGCCGGCCTCGTCGAGCAGGCGGTTGGCGGCCCGCGGGTCGTAGACGTAGGGCTTCAGCGCCGTGTTGTAGAAGTTGGGGTTGCCGCTGACGATCGGACCGGTCGCCGGCGTGCCCTGGCCGTACCAGATGACGTCGACGATGCGGCTGCGGTCGAGCGCCATGCTGATCGCCCGCCTCACCCGCACGTCCGACAGCGGCTTGTCGCGCAGGTTCACCTCCAGCCACATGTTGGGGCCGAGGGCCTCCGCGCCGTCCTTGGTCGAGCGGATGTGCGGCAGCTTGGCGATGCGCTCGATCTCGGCCTCGGGGAGCGCGCTCATCGGCGCGACGTCGGCCTCGCCGCTCTCCATGGCGATGGCGCGCGCGGCGCCGTCCGGGAGGACGCGCAGGACGACCTGGTCGAGGCAGGGATGGCCCTTGCGCCAGTAGTCGGGGTTGCGCTCCAGGATGACGTGGCTGCCGCGCGCCCATTCCTTCAGCTTGAAGGGGCCGGTGCCGACCGGTTGGCGCATCAGCGAGGACTGGCGCACGGGGCCGGCCTGGCTGGTGTCGATCGTCTCCAGGATGTGCTTGGGCAGGATCGGCGCCTCGCCCGGCTGGAAGACGTTCATGAAGAACGGCACCGGCGCCTTCAGCCGGAAGACGACGGTGTGGCTGTCCGGCGTCTCGATCGCCTGGACGTCGCCGAAATAGACCCGGCCGCGGGACGTGTAGGGGGTGACGACCTTCTCGATGCTGTACTTGACGTCGTCGGCGGTGAAGGGGTTGCCGTCGTGCCACTTCACGCCCTGGCGCAGCTTGAAGGTGTAGGTCTTCTGGTCGTCCGAGACGGTCCAGGATTCGGCGAGGCCCGGCTTCGGCGTCATGCCGGCGCCCTCGTAGGTGAGCAGGCTCTCGTAGATCTTGGTGGCGACGATGGCGACCGGCA
>NZ_JAYSFE010000258.1:0-2484 GCF_041913585.1 Allostella sp. | reverse complement strand
AGGGGTCCCATGGGCTGGCGGATCCGGTTCGGGGGCGGGGAGGGGCATCCTAGGGCGGTTGCCGGGTGGCTTCCAGGTCGGCGCGGCGCCCGCTCACGCCGTCGCGTCGGCGACCGCCTTCAACGTCTCGCGCAGGCGCCGGATCGCGTCCGGTCCGGGCGGCGTCCCTTCCTTGGCGCCGGTCTCGATCTCGGTCAGCAGCTGGGCGAGGCGCGGGCTGCCGAGATTGGCGGCGGCGCCCTTGGCGCGGTGGGCGGCGGCGCGGACGTCGTCCAGCGGCAGTCCGGGCTTGGCCAGGACGGACACGGTTTCGCCGACGCTGTCGAGCATGGCGGCAAAGAGGCGGCCCGCGGGCCCGCCCCCCCGCGCGGGGGCGGGGCGCCCCCCCCCCCCCACGTCGCCGAGCGGCGCCGCCGCGGCGGCGGCCACGGCGACCGGGGCCTGCGCGCCGGCGGGCGCCGGCGCGGACTCGTCGCCGGTTCCCTCCGGGTGAAGCGCGACGGCCGGCGGGGCGGCGGCGGTCGGCCGCGCGCCGCCCAGCGGGGGCACCTGGACCAGGGCCGCCACCGTCTTCCAGAGTCGTGCGAAATCGACCGGCTTTACCAGTACCGCCTCCATTCCGGCAGCCAGGCACTCGTCGCGCTGGGCCTCGGTCGCGTCGGCCGTGAGCCCGATGATCGGCAGTCCCGCCGCCGGGCCGCCGCTCGCCCGGATGCGCCGCGTCGCCTCGACGCCGTCCATCCCGGGCATGCGGACGTCCATCAGGATGAGGTCGTACCGGCCGGTTTCGGCCGCCGCCACGGCCGCCGTCCCGGACTCGGCGATGGCGACGTGGTGGCCGGCCGCCTGCAGCGCCTCGCGCATCAGTTCCTGGTTGAGCGGGGAATCCTCGGCGACCAGTACCGACATCGGCTGCAGCGGCGGCGGTGCGGAACCGGCCGGGTCCCGCAGCCGGCGTGCCTCGGCGGTGCACAGGGCGAGGCGGACCCGGAAGCGGCTGCCGCGCCCCTCCTCGCTGTCGAAGTCGATGTCGCCGCCCATCATCTGGCTGAGGCGCCGGCAGATCACGAGGCCGAGGCCGGTGCCGCCGAAGCGGCGGGTGGTCGAGCTGTCGGCCTGGGTGAAGGGCTGGAAGAGGCGGTCGCGGCGGTCGGCGGGAATGCCGACGCCGGTGTCGCGCACTTCCATCCGCAGCTCGACGGTCCGGCCCGCCGGATCGCCGCGGCCGGCGCCGGACACGGCCAGCTCGACGTCGATCCGCCCGTGGTTGGTGAACTTGACGGCATTGCCGACGAGATTGCTCAGGATCTGCTGGATGCGGACCGGGTCGCCGCGCAGCATCGGCGGCGGCGGCAGGGTCGCGAGCGCCAGCGTCAGGCCCTTCTCGACGGCGGCCGGCCGATGCAGCGCCATGACCTCGTCCACGAGCTGTTCGAGGTCGAAATCGACCGTCTCCAGTTCCATCAGGCCGGCTTCGATGCGCGAGACGTCGAGCATGTCGTTGAGCACCGTCAGCAGGTTCTCGCCGGCCGAGCGGATGACCTGGGTGTGGTGGCGCAGCCGCTCGGGCAGGTCCGGGGCGGTGCGCAGCAGCCGGTTCATGCCGAGGATGGCGTTCATCGGCGTCCGGATCTCGTGGCTGAGGACCGCGAGGAACCCGGTCTTGGCACGATTGGCGTTCTCGGCTGCCGCGAGCGCCGCCGCCTGGGCCCGGTACGAGCGCATGACCACCCACGACAGGAAGGCCAGGACCACGAGGCCGCCGACCGAGAAGGCGCCGAGCAGCAGGGCACGCTCGTGGACGGAGGCCAGCACCTCGTCGAGGTCGATGGCGACGAGGGCATTCTGGCCGAAGCCGGCGATCGGCGCCGTCGCCAGCAGCCAGTCGCTCTCGCGCTCGCCGAGCCGGCCGCCGAAGCGGGCGAGGCGAATCCCGCCCTTCGGTCCCGGTTCGGATCGCAGGCCGGGCGGGAGCAGCCATTCGCCCCGCGCGTCGGCGGTGCCGAGCCCGTAGGCGGCGACGATCGCTCCGTCGGGATAGGCGATGGCGCTGGCATGGGCCGAGCCGGTGATCGCCAGCCGGCTCAGGACGGTGGCGAAATACTCGGGATTGAGCATGGTCGCGACGGCGCCGCGGAAGGCGCCCGCCCGGTCGCGCAGCGGCCAGCCGAGGACGATGGCGCGCTGCCCGACAGGCGGGATGACCATCGGCCGCGAATGGACATAGCGGCGCGCGGGGTCGGCCCTGAGTGCCTCGAACAGCGGGTTCGCGGCGAAGCTCAGGCCGATCATCGACGGATTGGCGGCGTGGCGGACGATGCCGTCCCGGTCGGTGATGGCGAAGCCCATGGCCTGCGGCAGCGACCGCTCGCCGCCTTCGGCCAGCGCGCGTGCCCGCGCGATGAAATCCTCCAGCGACCCGTCCTCGACCCGGAAGCCGTCGGCGATGTGGTGCATGTGCAGGTCGATGGCGTGGATCGTGCG
>NZ_JAYSFE010000257.1:0-2566 GCF_041913585.1 Allostella sp. | reverse complement strand
TACGATCGCGGCCTGTTCATCACCGACGCCAACGACGGCGGCACCGACAACGACTTCATCAGCTTCGAGGATCAGACGATCCTGACGCTGCGCGACAAGTCGATCGAGAACTTCGAGACGGTCGCCTTCAGCAACTACAGCGACGACGTCACCTTCGCCGACGGCAACGTCGCCTCGGGCGCCACGCTCACCGTGTTCGCCAACAGCGGCGAGGATTACATCGACGGCAGCCGGGAGACCAACGGCTCCTTCGAGATGTTCGGCGGGTTCGGCGAGGACACGCTGATCGGTGGTGCCAAGAACGACACGATCGATGGCGAGCACGGCGAGGATCTCCTCGTCGGCGGCGCCGGCAAGGACCAGTTCGTCAACGAGTACAACTGGAACTACGGCGGCGCCTACTCCGACATCATCCAGGACTTCACCGGCAACGTCGACAAGATGGTGTTCAACGGCAACGCCTTCTCCGACGTCTCGGCGATCGATGGGTACAAGGGCACGGCCGGCGATGCGTCGACTGCCAACGACAACCTGCTGATCGCCACCGGCGACAGCTACTCGATCGGCAATTTCGACACCTTCCTTTCGGTCGGTGCGGCGGACACGGACAAGCCGGGCTTCTACATCTTCTTCAATTCGAGCACCAACCGCGGCGAGATCTGGTTCGACACCTCGATGGTCTCGACCTCGAACGCCGTGCTGATCGCCACCTTCAACAACATCACGGCGGTCAACCAGCTGGCCCAGTTCAACGAGGGCCCGGCCGGCAACAACTCCGGCGACTTCGTCATCATCTGAGACGACGTCTTCGAGCGAACGCGACCCGGGGCCGGGGGAGAAATCCCCCGGCCCCTTCTCTTTCCGGGCTGCGGCCATCCGTGCCAGGATGCGGCTCCCCTCCTCCACCCTATAGCGAGAGCATCCCCGTGGAACTGCGCAACCTCGGAACGTCGGGCCTGCTGGTCTCGGTGGTCGGCCTCGGCTGCAACAATTTCGGCGGCCGCATCGACCTCGAAGCCTCCCGCAAGGTCGTCGACAAGGCGATCGAACTCGGCATCACCCTGTTCGACACCGCCGACATCTACGGCAATCGCGGCGGTTCGGAGACCTGCCTCGGCGCGATCCTCGGACCGCGCCGCAAGGACATCGTGCTGGCGAGCAAGTTCGGCATGGCCATGTCCGACGACGGCGTGCTGATCGGCGGCGCCCGGCGCTACATCATGCGCGCGGTCGAGGACAGCCTGCGCCGCCTCAAGACCGACTGGATCGACCTCTACCAGCTCCACCAGCCCGATCCGCGTACCCCGATCGAGGAGACCCTGCGGGCCCTCGACGATCTCGTCCGCCAGGGGAAGGTCCGCTACATCGGCTGCTCCAACCTCGCCGGCTGGCAGGTGGCGGATGCGCAGTGGACGGCGCGCCACCACAATCTCGAGGCCTTCGTTTCCTGCCAGGACGAGTACAGCCTCGTCGTCCGCGGCATCGAGAAGGAGCTGATGCCGGCGGCCCGCCATTTCGGCATGGGCCTCCTGCCCTACTTCCCGCTCGCCAGCGGCCTCCTGACCGGCAAGTACCGGCGCAATGCCGAGATGCCGGCGGGCGCCCGCCTGACCACGACCCAGCGTCTCGCCGACCGCTACATGACCGAGCGGAACTGGGCCGTCGCCGAGAAGCTCGGCGACTTCGCCGCCGCCCGCGGCCATTCGATGCTGGAACTGGCCTTCAGCTGGCTTGCCCGGCGTCCGCCCGTCGCCAGCGTCATCGCCGGCGCGACCCGGCCCGAGCAACTCGAGCAGAACGTGAAGGCGGTGGGCTGGGACCTGACCGCCGAGGACATGGCGGAGATCGACCGCATCACCAGCCACGCCTGAGCCCGAGGGGGAGGAAACGCCGATGACCGACAAGAGCCCGGAAGGGCCGAAGCCGACCGACCTGCCGCCGCCGCCCGACACGGCGGGCGCCCGCTGGGAGCCGGAGCGCCGCTATCCCGACCCGCTGGTCGAGCAGCTCCACCCGAACTTCGCCAAGTACCGGCTGGCGCTGGCCGCCGTCGAGCGGCTCTTTACCGGCTGCCGCTGGGCCGAGGGCCCGGTCTGGTTCGGCGACGGCCGCTTCCTGCTGTGGAGCGACGTTCCCGGCGACCGCATGTACAAGTGGGAGGAGGAGACGGGCGCCGTCTCCCTCTTCCGCTCGCCCTCCAACAACGCCAACGGCAACACCCGCGACCGCCAGGGGCGGCTCGTCACCTGCGAGCATGGCGGACGGCGCGTCGTGCGGACCGAGATCGACGGCAGCATCACGGTCCTCGCCGATTCCTACGAGGGCAGAAGGCTGAACTCGCCGAACGACGTGGTGGTGAAGTCCGACGGCTCGATCTGGTTCACCGACCCGCCCTTCGGGATCGTCAGCGACTACGAGGGCGACCGGGCCGAGCCGGAACTGCCGACCAACGTCTACCGCATCGACGGCGGGTCCGGCCGTCTCACCATCGTCGCCGAGGGCATCCAGGGGCCGAACGGCCTCTGCTTCTCCCCCGACGAGCGCATCCTCTACGTCGTCGGCTCGC
>NZ_JAYSFE010000256.1:0-2573 GCF_041913585.1 Allostella sp. | reverse complement strand
CCGGGCGCCCGTCGAAGAGGTGCGAGGGCAGGCCCTGGTTCTTCATCCAGCTCCGGTGCACGAAACCGTCGCGGTCCTGCTTGCCGAACCACTCGCCGCTGCGGAGCTTCGGGCGTTCCGTCATTCTCTCCTCCCGGATTTTCGCTTCTGGGCGCCGCCGGTCGGCGACGCGTCTGGACAGGGACGGGCATCGTAGCCGAGCAGGGTGCCCTCGCAAGAGAAACACCGGGCAGCGTCTTGAATTCGCGAGATCTCGGTGATATCTGCTGCGGTCTGACAGCCGAGAAAGGGCCTCTGGCCTTGCTGAGCCGACGACTCCGACGAAATGCGACCCGCCTCTGCCCGACGAGGGCGGTGGTTCGCGTGCGCGTCCGGGAGCGGCTCCAGGCCTGATCGCCCAGCCCGTCCTCCGATCGCCGCACCGGACCGCCTCCCGGTGCCACCCGACAGCGATCTTCGAGGACGACGATGACCATCCGCTACGAGACGCCGCACGACGCGGCCGCCGTGGAAGCCCTCCTGGACCGGAGCTTCGCGCCGGGCCGCGAGCGCAAGACCGCCTACCGGCTCCGCGACGGCGTTCCGGCCATTCCCCAGCTCTCGTTCGTCAACGCCCTGCCGGGCGGAGCGGTCGCCGCGACCCTGCGCTTCTGGCCGATCGCCGTCGGTTGGGACCGGGTGCCGGGCCTGTTGCTGGGGCCGCTCGCCGTCGATCCCGCCCTCCAGGGGCTGGGCTTCGGCAAGGCGCTGATGCGCCACGGTCTGGCGGCGGCCGAGGCCGATGGCCACCGGATCGTCGTGCTGGTCGGCGATCCCGGCTACTATGCGCCGTTCGGCTTCACCCGCGACCTGACGCGGAACCTGGCGATGCCGGGACCGGTGGAGCCGCATCGCTTCCTCGCCCGGGAACTGGTCCCGGGCGCGCTCGACGGGGTCCACGGCATGGTCCAGCGCGTGTCCGACGACGCCATCTACGCCCCGCCCGCCCTGATCGGCGCCGGCCTGCCGGTCTTCGCCGAGCCATGATCGCCGGCCTGCGGCCGGCGACCGTCGCGGACGCCTATCGGGTGGCGGCGCTCGTCGACCGCGCCTACGGCCACTATGTCGCGCGCATCGGCCGCAAGCCCGGGCCGATGCTGGTCGACTATGGCGAGGCCCTGCAGCAGATGCGGGGCTTCGTCGTCGAGCGCGACCGCCGCATCGTCGCGCTGCTGCTCCTCGACGAGGCCCGGGACCATCTGGCGGTCGAGAACGTCGCGGTCGACCCCAGTCATCAGGGCGCCGGGCTCGGCCGGCAGCTGATGGAACTGGCGGAGACCGAGGCGCTGGCCCGCGGCCTCGTCGAACTGCGGCTCTACACCCATCAGATGATGACCGAGAACCAGGCGATCTATCGCCGGCTCGGCTATGTCGAATATGACCGCCGCATCGAGCACGGGCTGGCCCGGGTCTACATGCGCAAGGAACTGTCGCGCCGGCGCTGACCCTGTCGTAGCCTCCCGCCCCGACGGGCCCGGCAAGGGCAGAAACGATGTGGGAGGACCGGTATGACGACGATGCGGAGGCTGGCGCTCGCCTGCGCGGCCGTGGTGGCGATGACGGGCGGCGCGCTCGCCCAGGCCTATCCGACGAAGCCGATCAAGCTGGTGGTACCGTTCCCGGCCGGCAGCACGACCGACCTCGTCGGCCGCATCCTGGCACAGAAGCTGGGTCCGGCGCTGGGCGAGCAGGTGGTGATCGACAACCGCGGCGGCAGCGGCGGCACCATCGGCGCCGAGGCGGTCGCCCGCTCGCCGGCCGACGGCTACACGCTGCTGATGGCCACGATCGGGACGCACGCGATCAATCCCGCGCTCTACAAGAAGATCCCCTACGACCCGGTGAAGGACTTCGCGCCGATCGCCCAGTTCGGGACGGCGCCGAACGTGCTGGTGGTCAATCCGACGGTGCCGGTGCGGACGCTGGCCGAACTCGTCGCCTACGCCCGCGCCAAGCCGGGCGAGCTCAACTACGGTTCGTCGGGCAACGGCACCTCGAACCATCTCTCGGGCGCGATGCTGGCGGCGCGCGAGAAGCTCGACATGGTCCACGTCCCCTATCGCGGCGGAGCGCAGGCGATCGAGGGACTGTTGCGCGGCGACATCCGGCTGATGTTCTACCACTACCTGCCACTGCTGCCCTTCATCGAGGAAGGCAAGCTGAGGCCGCTCGCCGTCACCGGCGCGGAGCGGGTGAAGTCGAAGGCGCTGGAGGCGGTGCCGACCATGGCCGAGGCCGGCATGAAGGACTTCGTCGTCTCGGCCTGGTTCGGGGTCTATGCCCCGGCGGGGACCCCGCCGGCTGTCGTCCAGCGCGTCAACCAGGCGATCCGGGCCGTGATGGCGACGCCCGAGATGCGGGAGACCCTGAGCAAGCAGGGCATCGACCCCCTGACCGGCAGCCCGGACGACCTCGACCGGTTGATGAAGGCCGAGATCGTCCGCTGGGCCGCCATCGTCGAGAGCGCGGGCGCGCGCGTCGACTGACGGCAGGGGAGGCGCGGGCGGCGCGGCCGCCCGCTACTTCCCCTTCCG
>NZ_JAYSFE010000255.1:0-2590 GCF_041913585.1 Allostella sp. | reverse complement strand
TGGAGGGGGCGCTGCCGCAGCAGGTCGACCGGGTGCTCTACGATTTCGGCTTCCCGATGGGGCCCTACGCCATGGGCGATCTCGCCGGCCTCGACATCGGCTGGCGCATCCGGCGGGAGAAGGGGCTGGTCTCCCCGGTCGCCGACCGGCTGTGCGAGCTGGGCCGCTTCGGACAGAAGACCGGGGCCGGCTGGTACCGCTACGCGGAGGGCAGCCGGACGCCCGATCCCGATCCGGTCGTCGAGGCGATCATCCTGGAGGAGTCCGCCCGCGCCGGCATCGCCCGCCGTGCCATCGACGATGCCGAGATCCTCGACCGGCTGCTGCTGCCGATGGTCAACGAGGGCGCCCGCATCCTGGAGGAGGGGATGGCACTCCGCCCCGGCGACATCGACATCGTCTGGGTCAACGGCTACGGCTGGCCGATCCACGAGGGCGGACCGATGCACTGGGCCGATGCCCGCGGCCTGCCCGCGATCCGCGACCGGCTGGTCGAACTCCAGCGCCTCTACGGCGACGACTTCCGGCCGGCGCCGCTGATCGAACGGCTGGCGGCCGCGGGCAAGGGCTTCCGCGACCTGCCGCTGCCGTAGCGGAGGGACGAGCCGGCCCCCGGCCCGGGGCCCCGCGTCGCCGCGAACGAGCGCGGCCGGGCAGCAAAGACACTGCCCGGCCGCTCGGCATGTTTCAGATGGCGTCCCGTCTCGCCACCCGGGCTACGCCAGATCGAAGCGGTCGGCATTCATCACCTTGCACCAGGCCGCGACGAAGTCCCGGACGAACTTCTCCTTGTTGTCGTCCTGGGCGTAGACCTCGGCATAGGCGCGCAGCACCGAATTGGAGCCGAAGACGAGGTCGACCCGGGTGGCCGTCCAACGGGTGGCGCCCGTCTTCCGGTCGACGATGGCGTAGCGGTCGCGCCCCGTCGGCTTCCAGCTGTAGGCCATGTCCGTCAGGTTGACGAAGAAGTCGTTGGTCAGAGCGCCGACGCGGTCGGTGAACATCCCGTGCCGGCTGCCGCCGTGGTTCGTGCCGAGGACCCGCATGCCGCCGACCAGCAGGGTCATCTCGCAGGCGGTCAGGCGCATCAGCTGGGCCCGGTCGAGGAGCAGTTCCTCGGTGGTGACCACGTAGTCCTTCTTGAGCCAGTTGCGGAAGCCGTCGGCCAGCGGCTCGAGCACGTCGAACGATTCCGCGTCGGTCATCTCCTCCGTCGCATCGCCGCGGCCGGGCGCAAAGGGAACCGTCGCGTCGACGCCGGCCGCCTTCGCCGCCTGCTCGACCCCGACATTGCCGGCGAGCACGATGACGTCGGCGACGCTGGCGCCGGTCTCGGCCGCGATCGGTTCCAGCACGGCCAGCACCTTTGCGAGGCGGGCCGGTTCGTTGCCCTCCCAGTCCCTCTGCGGGGCGAGGCGGATGCGCGCGCCATTGGCGCCGCCGCGCTTGTCGGAGCCCCGGAACGTGCGCGCGCTGTCCCACGCGGTGCTGACCATTTCGGCGACGCTCAGTCCGCTGGCGGCGATCCTGGCCTTGACCGCTGCCACGTCATAGTCCGTGCGCCCTTCGGGCACCGGGTCCTGCCAGATCAGGTCGTCCTTCGGAACATCCGGGCCGATGTAGCGGGACTTCGGCCCCATGTCCCGATGCGTCAGCTTGAACCAGGCGCGGGCGAAGACCTGGGAGAAATAGGCCGGATCCTTGTGGAAGCGCTCCGATATCTTGCGGTACTCGGGGTCGACCTTCATCGCCATGTCGGCGTCGGTCATGATCGGGTTGTGGCGAACCGACGGGTCTTCCACGTCGACGGTTTTGTCGTCCTCGCGGATGCCGACCGGCTCCCACTGCCACGCCCCCGCCGGGCTCTTCCGCAGCTCCCAGTCGTAGCCGAGGAGAAGGTCGAAGTAGCCGTTGTCCCATCGCGTCGGGTGGGTGGTCCATGCGCCTTCGAGGCCGCTGGTCACCGCGTTCCGACCGATCCCGCGGGTCGTGCGGTTGTTCCAGCCCAGGCCCTGCTCGTCCAGGTCCGCGCCTTCCGGAGGCGGACCGAGGTCGGCCGCGTTGCCGTTGCCGTGGCACTTGCCGACGGTGTGGCCGCCGGCGGTCAGGGCCACGGTCTCTTCGTCGTTCATCGCCATGCGCGCGAAGGTCACGCGCACGTCGTGCGCCGTCTTCCGCGGGTCGGGCTTGCCGTCGACGCCTTCCGGGTTGACGTAGATCAGGCCCATCATCACGGCGGCGAGCGGGTTCTCCAGATCGCGCTCGCCCGAGTAGCGGCTGCCGGTGCTGCCGCTGGGCGCCAGCCACTCCTTCTCGGAGCCCCAGTAGATCTCCTTCTCGGGCTGCCAGATGTCTTCGCGGCCGAAGGCAAAGCCGAACGTCTTCAGGCCCATCGACTCGTAGGCCATGTTGCCGGCGAGCATGATGAGGTCGGCCCAGCTCAGCTTGTTGCCGTACTTCTTCTTGATCGGCCACAGCAGACGGCGCGCCTTGTCGAGGTTGGCGTTGTCGGGCCAGGAATTGATCGGGGCAAACCGCTGGTTGCCGGTGCCGCCGCCGCCACGGCCGTCGGCGATGCGGTAGGTGCCGG
>NZ_JAYSFE010000254.1:0-2645 GCF_041913585.1 Allostella sp. | reverse complement strand
TCACACGCTCTCGCGCTCGACGATCTCGAAGCCGAGGTCGACGACGCGGCGCTCGACGGGCTCGCCGGCGATGCGGGCGAGCAGCAGTTCCGCCGCCCGGGCGCCGATGGCGCGCGAGGGGACGCGGACCGTCGTCAGGGCGGGCGTCAGTTCCTGGGCGATCTCGAGGTCGCCGAGGCCGGCGATCGCCAGCTGGTCCGGGACCACGACGCCGACCTTCCGGCACTCGAGCAGCGCCCCCACCGCCAGCACGTCGTTGGCGCAGAAGGCGGCGTCCGCCTCGGGGGCGAGCTGCAGGAGGGCGCGCAGGGCACGCCGGCCGGCGCCGTAGGTGATCTCCTGGACGCGAATATCGGGGGCCGCCGGTTCCAGGCCGGTCTCCGCCAGCGCCTCGGCATAGCCATGGCGGCGCGCGGCGGCACGGTCGTCGTCGCTGCCGATATAGGCGATGCGCCGGCGGCCGCGCGCGAGCAGGTGGCGCGTCATGGCGCGCCCCGCCGCGCGGTTCGAGAAGCCGACGACGAGATCGATCGGGTCGTCGGTCAGGTCCCAGGTCTCGGCGATCGGGATCCGGGTGCGCTTCAGGAGCGCGCGGGTCTCGGGGCGACGCACGATGCCGATGCGCGCCAGGGCATCGGGCTGGCGCCCGGCGAGCGCGGTCAGCAGCGCGTGCTCGGCCTCGGGCGAGTAGGTGCCCTGACCGAGCAGGATCTGCAGGCCGGCGCGACCGGCCACCTCCGAGAACCCGTCGACGGTCTCGGCGAAGACGGAGTTGGCGATGGTCGGCACGACGAGGGCCATGATCCCGCTCCGGCGCGACGCCAGCGCGCTTGCCGAGAGGTTCGGGATGTAGCCCAGCGCCTCGATCGCCTCCATGACCCGCCGTCGCGTCTCCGGTGCCACCTTGTCGGGCTGGCGCAGCGTGCGGGACACGGTGATCGCGGTGGTTCCGGCGGCGGCGGCGACATCCTCGATGCGGGGGCGGCCGGAGGCGCCGCGCGGCCGCCGGCCGCGGCCCGTTGACGCATCGCTCATGACAGCGCTAACATACGCCCATTCCGGCCTGGGATGCGCCGGAGCGAGGCGGGAGGAACGGGGACCATGCTGTCGGTCGCGGACATCGAGTTCTATCGCGAGAATGGCTACGTCGTGGCGCCCAGCGTGCTGGATGCCGGGACGTTGAGCAAGATTCGCCAGACGGTGGCCGAAATCTGCGACGGAGCGCGCGGACGGACGACCCACGACGGGATCTACGACCTCGAGCCGTCGCACCGGCCGGACGCGCCGCGGGTGCGGCGGATCAAGGTGCCGCACGCGAACTTCCCCTTCTTCCGCACGCTTGCGGGCTACGGCCCGATGGTCGAGATCCTGCGCCAGTTGCTGGGCCCCGACGTGCGCCTGCACGGGTCGAAGATCAACATGAAGGCGCCGGGCTACGGCTCGCCGGTCGAATGGCATCAGGACTGGGCCTTCTACCCGCACACCAACGACGACCTGCTGGCGGTCGGCGTGCTGCTCGACGATGCCGGCCCCGACAACGGGCCGCTGCTGGTGGTGCCCGGCTCCCATCGCGGCCCGACCTGGGACCATCACGACGCGAGCGGCCATTTCTGCGGCGCGATGCAGCCCGAGGCCTGCCCCGGCCTCGACCTGTCGCAGGCGGTGCCGCTGCTGGCCCCCGCCGGTTCGATGACCTTCCATCATGTGCGGGCGGTGCACGGCTCGGCGCAGAACTTCTCGGCGCGGCCGCGCACGCTGCTCCTCTACGAGTTCGCCGCCGCGGACGCCTATCCGCTGAACGGCGTCGGCGACTTCGCGGATTTCCAGTCGCGGATGGTCGCGGGGCAGTCCCCGATCACGCCGCGGATCGTGCCGGCGCCGGTGCGCATGCCGCTGCCGCCGCCCCGCTTCAAGGGTTCGATCTACGAGAGCCAGACCGCGACCGCGCGGCGCTGGTTCGAGATGCGCGAGGAGCCCGCGCCCGCCGGCTGAGGCTGCCCGTTGTTCCCGCGCCCGGCCCATGGTTCGATGGTGCCGAGGCCGGAGGCGGCGGGGAGGGGAGATGCTCAGGACCGTCATGCTGGCGGCGGCGCTGGCCGCCGCACTCGGGCTGACCGCCCGGCTCGGGCCGGCGGCGGCGCAGGAATCGCGCGATCCGATCCGCATCGCCGTCCATGACTGGACCGGGCAGCAGCTGACCGCGCGCCTCGTCGGCGGCATCCTGGAGCGCAGCGGCTACCGGACGCGCTACGTCGTCACCGACTATCTCGCCGGTCTCGACGCCATGGTGGCGGGCCGGGTCGACGTCGTGACCGAACAATGGGACACCACCGCACGGCCGGCGATGCGCCGCGCCGAGGCGACCGGCAAGGTCGAGCGGCTGGGCGCGCTCGGGCCGACGGCGGTCGAGGACTGGTGGTATCCCCTCTACATGAAGGAGCGCTGTCCCGGACTGCCGGACTGGCGGGCGCTGCGGAACTGCGGGGCGGCCTTCGCCACGCCGGACACCGCGCCCAAGGGCCGCTATCTCGGCCTGCCCGGCCTCTGGGGCGGCTTCGATGCCGAGCGCATCGCGGCCCTCGGGCTGCCGTTCGTCGTCGTCGACGCCGCCAACGAGGCGGCGATGTTCGCCGACCTCCAGGACG
>NZ_JAYSFE010000253.1:0-2656 GCF_041913585.1 Allostella sp. | reverse complement strand
ATCTACGACACCAAGGCGGCCGGCCGGCACTACATCGCCGACCGCGGCCTCGCCTCCATCGGCTACGGCCTGCCCGGCGGGATGGGAGCGGCGCTCGCCGCCCCGGGCAAGCCGGTCGTCGCGGTGACCGGCGACGGCGGCTTCAACATGGGCCTGGGCGAGCTCGAGACGGCGCGGCGCTGCGGCGCCAACCTCACGGTCGTCGTCGTCAACAACGCCGCCTCGGGCTACGTCAAGGCGCTGCAGCACGCCATGTACGGCCGGCGCTACCAGTCGAGCGACCTGGTCGAGATGAACTATGCCGCGATCGCCGAGCAGATGGGCTGCCGCGGCATCCGGGTCGAGGATCCGGCCGCGGTCGACGGGGCGCTCGCCGCCGGCATCGCCGAGCGCGACCGGCCGACCGTGATCGACGTCGTGGTCACCCGCGATCCGGGCCAGATGCTGCCCGGCGTCGACAACCGCGCGGTCGAGATCAAGAAGGGCGATCGCGTCGCATGACAGCCGGCGCGTCGCCCCCGACGTGAGCCCGTCCCACATGCGCCCGACGGCGACGTGTCGGCCACCCGGCCGGCGATGCGCGGATCGGACGTAGCCGTGCGGACGGCGGCCGTGCGATGACGGGCGCCAACCCAACCGGCGACGTGCCGTTGCATGCGCCGGAATCGATCCAGACCTTCGGGTACCTGCTGGCGTTCCGGCAGAGCGACGGGCGGATCGAGCGCTGCTCGGCCAACATCGCCGATCTCCTCGGGCGTCCGCCGGAGGCGCTGGCCGGCCTCGGGCCCGCCGAAATCCTGTCGCCTGCCGTCGCGGCCCTGATCGAGACGACCGCGCCCGCCCCGTCGGGCGGGACGCTGCTGCGCGCGCCCTTCGTCGCCGCCGACGGGGCCCCGCACTCGGTGACCGTGCTGCGGACGTCCGAGCACCTGATCGTCGAACTGGAGCCGGCCGACGACAGCCCGCAGGCGGTGTACGAGCTGATGTGCCGCACCCAGGCCGGCATCGAGGTGCTGCGCGGAATCGCCGATCCGGCGGCGATGATGACGAAGATCGTCCAGGTCTTCCGCGACATCACCGGCTTCGATCGCGTGCTGCTGTTCCGCTTCGACCGCGACTGGAACCGGGACGTCGTGGCCGAGGAGCGCTCCCCGGCCGCAGCCGGGCGCTTCCTCGGACTGCGGGTGCCGGCCGACGCCCTGCCCGCGGTCGCCCGCCTGCTCTACCAGCGGGCGGGGACGCGCCTCATCCCGGACGTGCGGCTTCCGGAGGTTCCGGTCGTCGGCGTGCCGGGCCGCACGGGTCCCGGCACCAGGCCGCTCGACCTCTCCGAATCCGGCCTGCGTTCGACGTCGCCCCTGCATGCCGAACACCTGACCAGGCTCGGCGTCCGTGCCAGCCTGACGATGGCGATCGAGGTGGCCGGCACCCTCTGGGGCATGGTGACGGCGCACCACTACCAGCCGCGACGCCTGTCGGCGATCCGACGCGCCGCCTGCCGGCTGCTGGCGACCTCGATCGCCGCGCCGCTCGCCGCGCTCGAGGAGACGAGCCAGGCGGCGGCGAACACCCGCCGGGCGATCGCCATCGGCCGGGCGGCGAGCGAGGCGGTCGAACGGCCGGGGGCCGCCGAAGGCGCGATCGCCCACTTCGTCCGCCGCCTCGCCGAGGTGGCGGATGCGACGGGCGCCCTCATCCGCGTCGGCCGCTCCGAAGCGGCGACCGGCACGCTGCCGGCGCGACCGCTGCTCGATCGCATCGTCCGGCTGGCCGCCGAGCGGGCCGACGCCGGGGTCTTCACCGCGGAATCGCTGGCCGCGCTCGATCCGTCCCTGGCGACGGTCCGCGACATCGCGAGCGGCGCCGTCTGCATCGATCTGCCGGTGGCCGGCGGCGGCACGATCCTGTTGCTGCGCGGCGAAATCCCCGAGGACGTGGTGTGGGCGACCGACGCCTCGCGCCCCTATTCCGACGCCGGCCCCGCCTGGGCGGTGGCGGTCGGGGCCCGCGAGCGCGCCGAACCGGCGCCGCCGGGGACCCCGCGGATCGAGCGGACGCGCGGCGTCGCGCGAGGGTGGCCGGACGGGTTGCTGGCCCTGCTGCCGATCGCCCGGCAGACGGTGCTCGACATCGCGCACCTGGCGGCCGAGCGCGAGGTCCTGGCGGCGATCCGGCGGCGCGAGAGCGAACTCCGGACGATCTACGACAGTGTCGAGGAAGGCATCGCGCTGACCGACGCCGAGGGCCGGATCATCCACTGCAACCACCGGTTCGCGGCGCTCGTCGGGCACGCCCTGGAGACGGTGATCGGACTGCCGCTCGACCGGCTCATCGAGCCGATCGACGGCCGCGGCGGCGGCCGGCTGGTCGATGCCGGGCGCACCAAGGGCCGGCCGCGGGCGGCGGCGGACGGCGACCGGGCGCTCGAGGTCCGGGCGACCGCGACCGGCCGCGGTGCCGGCAGCCAGCACACCGTCGTCGTCCGCGACATCTCGCAGCGCGAGCAGTTCGAGGCGGAGCTGGTCCGGGCGCGCGAGGCGGCGGAGCGGGCGAGCCGCGCCAAGGACGAGTTCCTCGCCAACATGAGCCACGAGCTGCGGACGCCGCTGACGGCCGTGCTCGGCTACATCGACCTGCTCGACCAGCAGATCCGCGA
>NZ_JAYSFE010000252.1:0-2663 GCF_041913585.1 Allostella sp. | reverse complement strand
TCGGCGAGATCCTGCGCATGGCTTTCGAGGGCCAGCAGCGGTACGCGATCCGCGGCACGCCGTCCTTCGTCATCGACGGCAAGGTCCATGCCGGCGTCCTGTCCTTCGAGCGGTTCGCCCAGATCGTTCGGCCGCTCCTGCCGGCGGTCACGGTGGCCGACGCCTGGACCCGGGCCGCGGGCGCCGGGCGAACCGGCGCCGGCTACATGACGCTGCGCAACCGCGGAGCGGCCCCGGACCGGCTGCTGTCGGCCGCATCCCCGGCCGCGCGGGCGGTCGAGCTGCACGCGATGGCGATGGACGGGGGTGTCATGCGGATGCGTCCGGCGCCGGCCGCGGAAATCCCGGCGGGCGGCGAGCTGCGCCTGGCGCCGGGTGGCCTGCACCTGATGCTGGTCGACCTCGCGGCGCCGCTCGCGGCCGGCGGCGAGGTGCCGGTGACGCTGCGCTTCGAGCGGACGGGCGAAGTCCCCGCCCGGCTCTCCGTGCTGCCGCCCGGTGCCCGCGGGCCGGCGCCGGGGGGCGCGGATTGAGCCCGCTTCGCCGCGTCGTCCTGCTGCTCTGGGCGGCCGCCGCCGTCGCCGGCCTGCTCGCGGTGACGGTCTTCGGCGACCGCCTCCTCGGCGATGCGCCGGCGCCGGCCGTCGCGATGCGCCGGGCCCTGCCGGGGGGCGATTTCACGATGGCCGACCATCGCGGCCGCACCTTCACCCAGGCCGATCTCCGCGGCCGCCCGAGCCTCGTCTTCTTCGGCTTCACCCACTGTCCGGACGTCTGCCCGACGACGCTCTCGGACATGAGCGGCTGGCTCGCCGACCTCGGCGGCGACGCCGACCGCTTGGCGGCGGTGTTCGTCTCCGTCGATCCGGACCGCGACACGCCCGAGGTGCTGCGGCCGTACATGGAGCCGTTCGACCCGCGCATCCGCGCGCTGACCGGCACGGCGGCGGAGCTGCAGGCGACGGCGGCGCACTTCGGCGCCGCCTATCGACGGGTCGAGACGTCCGGGGCCGGCGGCTACACCATGGACCACACGGCGCTGGTCTACATGCTCGATGCCGGCGGCCGGTTCTTCGGCACCGTCGACTTCCACGAGGAACGCGCGATCGCGATCGCGAAGCTGCGCCGCCTCCTGGCCGAAGGGAGCTAGGGCGGCCCCTTCCGCTCGCCGGCGCGAGCGGGTAGAAGCGCCCCTTGGGGGAGACGAGGGGGCAAGGGGGCCCGAACCGGCCATGAGCGCAGAGACTTCCGATCCGGGGCCGGCCGGCCCGCTGCGCGCCCGGCTCGCGTCGCGCGACGTGCTGGCCGGCGTCCTGTTCCTGGCGCTCGGCCTCGCCGGCCTGTGGCTCAACGAGTACCGGGTCGGGCAGGCGGCACGGATGGGCCCCGGCTACATGCCGATGCTGGTCTTCGGCGGCCTCACCGCGATGGGCGGGTTCGTGGCGGCGGTGGGGCTCGTCCGGCCGGGGCCGCCGGTCGAGCGGGTGGCGATCGTCGCCCTGATCTGGATTCTGGCCGCGCTCGCCGTCTTCGCGCTCACCATCGAGCGGCTGGGCCTGATGGTGGCGACCGTCCTGCTGGTGGCGGTGGCGAGCCTCGCCGGCCATGTCGGGAAGCCGCTGCGGGTGCTGGCGCTCGCCGTCGGCCTCGCGGTCTTCTCGCTCGCGGTCTTCGTCTGGGGCCTCGGGGTCACGATACGGGTATGGCCATGGACGTTCTGAGCGGCCTCTGGTTCGGGCTCGGCGTCGCCCTCGAGCCGGCCAACATCGGCTTCTGCTTCATCGGCGCGCTGCTCGGCACGCTGATCGGCGTGCTGCCCGGCGTCGGCCCGGTCGCCACCATCGCCCTCTTGTTGCCGATCACCTTCGGCCTGCCGGCGACCTCCGCCGTCATCATGCTGGCGGGCATCTTCTACGGCGCCCAGTACGGCGGCTCGACGACCGCCATCCTCATCAAGCTGCCGGGTGAGACCTCGTCGGTCGTCACCACCCTCGACGGCTACGCCATGGCGCAGCAGGGGCGAGGCGGGGCTGCGCTGGCGACGGCGGCCCTCGGCTCGTTCTTCGCCGGCACGGTGGCGACCCTCTTCATCGCCGTCGCCGGCCCGATCCTGACCTCGGTCGCGCTCAGCTTCTCCTCGGCGGAGTACTTCTCGCTGATGGTGCTGGGCCTGATCGCCTCGGTGGTGCTGGCGCACGGATCGGTCCCCAAGGCGGTCGCCATGATCTTCGTCGGTCTGGCGATCGGGCTGGTCGGCACCGACGTCAATTCGGGCGAGCTGCGCTACGCCTTCGACATCCAGGAACTGTCCGACGGCATCGGCTTCGTGCCGGTCGTGCTCGGCCTCTTCGGCGTCTCCGAGGTCGTCCGCAACCTCGAGACCTCGGACTGGCGGACCGCCCGCATCTCGGCGATCAGCCGTCTGTGGCTGTCGCGCGAGGAGTTCCGGCAGGCCGGGCCGGCGTCCCTGCGCGGCACGCTGCTGGGGTCCTTCCTGGGCGTCCTGCCGGGTGGCGGCGCCTCGCTCGCCGCCTTTGCCGCCTACGGGCTCGAGAAGAAGCTGGCGAAGGAGCCGGGACGGTTCGGCAAGGGCGCCATCGAGGGCGTGGCGGCGCCGGAATCGGCCAACAACGCCGCCGCCCAGACCTCCTTCATCCCGCTCC
>NZ_JAYSFE010000251.1:0-2690 GCF_041913585.1 Allostella sp. | reverse complement strand
GTGGCGCGGCCCGACGCCTCGATCCAGTCCGCCTCGCGCGAGCGGCAATGGGCGCAGATCGGCCCGGCCGGGAAGCGATGGGTGCCGCAGGCGCGGCAACGCTGGATCAGCAGCCGGTGCGACCGGCAGCCGGCCCAGAAATGGGCGGAATCGGGGTCCGGAACGGGGAGCGGCTTGGCGTAGCTCATCGGCGCAGCACCATGGCGCTGCCGCAGGTCATGGCGCCCGCGGTGGTCAGCGCGATCTCGGCATCGGGCACCTGCCGCGCCCCGGCATGGCCGCGGAGCTGGCTCACCGCCTCGATGACGTGGTTGAACCCGTGGATGTAGGCTTCCGACAGCAGGCCGCCGTGGGTGTTGACCGGCAGCGGCCCGTCGCGGGCGATGTTGCCGGCGGCGACGAAGGGCCCGCCCTCGCCCTCCTTGCAGAAGCCCAGCCCCTCGAGCTGCATCAGCACGCTGTAGGTGAAGCAGTCGTAGATCTCGGCGACGTCGATATCGGCCGGACCGACCCCGGCCTTGCCCCACAGGTCGGCGGCGATGTAGCGCGCATAATTGTGCGAATGGTCGGGCCAGCGCAGCGCGTCGAACAGGTCCTCGCCCTGGTTCGGGCCGCCGCCATAGGCGCCGCCCATGATGTGGACCGGCCGATGCCGCAGGTCGCGGGCGCGGTCGGCACGGGTGACGAGCACGGCGCAGGCGCCGTCGGACTCGAGGCAGATGTCGTAGAGCCGGAACGGCTCGACGATGAAGCGCGCCGCCATGTAGTCGTCCATGGTCATCGGCTGGCGCTGCATCGCCCGCTCGTTGAGCACCGCGTTGGCCCGGGTGGTGACGGCGACATGGCCGAGCTGTTCGGCCGTCGTGCCGTACTCGATCATGTGCCGGCGGCACCACATCGCCATCGCCTGGGGGTAGGTGATCCAGCCGAAGGGGGCCGTATACTGGGTGATGCCGTGGGCCGCCATGTCGCGCCCGCCGCCCAGCCGGAATCCCGACCGGCCGTTCATCGCGCGGTAGCACAGCACCGTCTCGGCGAGGCCGGCCTCGATCGCCGCCACCGCCTGCAGCACGATCAGGTTGGCGGCATTGCCGCCGCCGGCGGTGTCGACCGCATAGCGCACCGCCGGGACGCCGAGCTGCGTCGCCACCGCGATCGCCGGCACCGAATCGCCGAAATGGAAGCTGACGATGCCGTCGACGTCGGTCGCCGGCACGCCGGCGTCGTCGAGCGCCGCCTGGCAGGCCGAACTCGCGAGGTCGAGGACGGTGCGGCCCGAGGCCTTGGAAAACTCGGTCGAGCCGATGCCGACGATGCAGTACTTGTCGCGGAGCGACCACATGGACCGGGGGCTCCCTTCAGGCGCCGAAACGGGGGCGCCGCTTTTCCTGGAACGCGACCAGACCCTCGGTCGCGTCGGGGTGGGTGGTGGCATAGTGGTGGACGAAGTCGACCTCCATGCGCAGGCCGTCGGCGAGCGCGCCGCGCAGCCCCTCGTTCACGAGGCGCTTCATCCCGGAGACGCCGGCGCGGCTGCGCTCGAGCAGCCCGGCGACCAGCGCATCGACATGGGCGGCGAGGTCGGCCGCCGGCACCGCCTCGGCGACGAGGCCGATGCGCTCGGCCTCGACGCCGTCGATGAGGCGACCGGTCAGCATCAGGTGCATGGCCCGCTGGCGGCCGATCGCCCGCGGCAGGCGCTGCGAGCCGCCGGCGCCGGGAAGCTGGCCGAAATTCAGGTGACCGTCGCCGATCTTCGCCTCGCGCGCGGCGATAGCGAGGTCGCAGGCGAGCATGAATTCGAGCCCGCCGGCGACACAGAAGCCGTTGATCGCCGCAATGTAGACGAGCCGCGACCGCTCGATCGCGTCGAGGAGCTGGAAGAAGTCCTCGAGGAAGCCCCGAAAGCCGGTCTCGTCGCGATAGAGCGAGAGATAGCCTTCGAGATCGCCACCGGCCGAGAAGGCCCGGCCCGAGCCGGTGACGACGACGGCGCGCAAGGCCGGGTCGGCCTCGGCCGCCGCGACGGCCCGGCGCAGTTCCTTGACCGTCGACCAGTCGAGCGGGTTCATCCGCTCCGGCCGCCGGAACGTGATGTCGGCGCGGCCGCCGGACGCCGCGTAGGCGATGCGCTCGAACGTCACCGGCCGCCCCCCAGCACCTGGCGTGCGATCACCAGCTTCTGCACCTCGCTCGCCCCCTCGTAGATGCGGAGCGCACGGATCTCGCGATAGAGCTCCTCGACCTTGACCCCGACGGTGACGCCGAGCCCGCCGAAGAGCTGGACGGCCCCGTCGACGACGCGCTGCGCCGCCTCGGTCGCATAGAGCTTCGCCATCGCCGCCTCGCGGGTCGGTGTCCGGCCGGCGACGTCGCGCGTCCAGGCGGCGCGGTAGACGAGCAGCGCGGCGGCATCGATCTCGGTCGCCATGTCGGCCAGGCGGGCCTGGGTCATCTGCTGGTCGGCGAGCGTCTTCCCGAACATCGGCCGCGTCGCGGCGCGCGCCACCGCCTCGTCCAGCGCCCGGCGGGCGAATCCGAGCGCCGCCGCCCCCACCGTCGCCCGGAACACGTCGAGCGTCGCCATCGCGACCTTGAAGCCCTGCCCCGGTTCGCCGAGCAGCCGGTCGTCGGCCACGAAGCAGCCGTCGAAGGCCAGCGTCGCCAGCGGGTGCGGCGCCGTCACCTGG
>NZ_JAYSFE010000250.1:0-2701 GCF_041913585.1 Allostella sp. | reverse complement strand
CCGTCTTGATCGGCGAGAGGCGGCCGGCGCGGTCGCGCCAGGGCATCGGCGGCAGCCGGACGGGGTGCCGGCGGGCGAGATCGGGGGCGAGCGACGGGCGAGCCATGGTTCCCTTCTACCCGCCGGGCGGGCCGAAGCGCACGTCACGACCGATCACGATCGCGTCGGCGGCTCCGCGAGCGGCGCGACGTCGACCCCGACCTCGATCGTGTGGTCGCGGCCGCCGACGACGACGCCGTTGATCGGCGCCACGTCGCCATAGTCCCGACCCCAGCCGACGGTGACGTGCCCGATGCCGGGCAGCAGGTCGTTGGTCGGATCGAGGTCGACCCAGCCGAAGGGCGGGCACCAGGCGGCGAACCAGGCGTGGCTGGCGTCGGCGCCGACGAGGCGCGGCATGCCGGGCGGCGGGCTGGTCAGCAGGTAGCCCGAGACGTAGCGCGCCGGCAGGCCGATCGCGCGCAGGCAGGCGATCCCGACATGGGCGAGGTCCTGGCAGACCCCGGCGCGGATCGCGAACACCCGGTCGACCGGCGTCGTCGCGTCGGTCACCGTCGTGTCGTAGCGGAAGTCGGCATGGATGCGGCCCATCAGGTCGATCGCTCCGGCGAGCACCGGGCGGCCCGGCGTGAAGCTCGCCAGCGCATAGTCCGAGAGATCGAGCGACGGCCGTACCAGCGGCGAATCGAAGAGGAATTCCACCGCCGCGCGCTCCTCGACGTCGGCGGCCTCCTCCAGCCGCCGGCGCACCGCCTCCCACGGCCAGGAGCCGGCCGGGTCGGGCTCCGGCAGGGTTGCCTCGACCACCCGGCTCTCGGCCAGGATCTCCAACGTCGTGTGCGGGTCCTCGAGCGCCAGCCACTCCGCGCGGTTGCCGAAGGCGTCGAGGCGCTCGACCCGGCGCGTCGGCTCGGGCGTCACCCGGACGGCGCAGTCGATCACCGACTGCCGCGTCGTCGGCCGCGGCGCCAGGTGCAGGAGATGTTGCGACTGCGCCACCGGCTGCAGGTAGCGGTAGATGGTGCGATGGCGGACGCGATACTCCATCACGTCCCCTCCCCCCTCGGCGCCGAGCCGGTGCGGCGGCGCGGCGAGGGCCGGAAGTAGCGATCGGCCAGCGCGTCGGACAGGCCCTGCAGCGCGCGGCCGACGGCATCCGACAGCGCAGCGACGGCGGCCGGCCCGGCCAGCGCCGCCGGGTCGGACCGGCGCAGGCGGACGAGCAGCGGCACGATCCCGTCCTCCTCGCCCGGACCGCCCGCGGCATCCTCGCGCAGCTCCGCCAGGTGCCGGGCGAGGGTGGCGATCTGGTAGGCGGCCGAGCGCGGGTTGCTCTCGTCGAGCAGGAGCAGGTCGAGGACCGGCGGCGCCTGGAAGGTGCCGAGGTAGCGGAAGCGGTAGGTCATGGCGCTGTCGGCGATCTCGAGCGCCATCTGCATGCGCTCGACGGCGCGCTCGCCGGGCTCGCCGACGAGCTGACGGGCCACCCAGGCGGCGCCGACGCCGCGCTCGATGCGGCGGCCGAGATCGAGGAAGAGCCAGTTCGGCCCGCGCGTCATGTTCTCCGCCGACAGGCCGGACAGGGCCGCCGACCGGCGGATCAGCATGTCGAGCCGGGCGGCGAGCTCGACCAAGTCGCCCGGGGCCTCGCCCTCGTCGCCGGTCAGGGCGAGGATGCTGCGCCAATGGTCGAGCGAAAGCCGGTCGCGCACCGACCAGGCGGTGCGCCGGACGCCGGCGAAGGTGCGCACCAGGCCGTACGGGTGGTTGCGGTCGCCCGCCAGCGCCAGCATCTCGCGCGCCAGGGCCGCGCCGTCGCCGGCCTCGGCCGCCGCCACCGCCGCCTCGCTCGCCTGGGCATAGGGAATGAGCAGGCGCCGCGCCAGCTCCGGCGCGCCGCCCGCATCCGGGCCGGCATCGTCGCCGAGCCGCCGGACCACGGCCCGGATCGTCCGCGCCAGCGCCTCCGACCGCTCGGCATAGCGGCCGAGCCACAGGAGGTTGTCGAGCGCCCGGCTCGGCGGCTCGTCGCCGACGCGGCGGATCGGCAGCGGCTCGGACTTGGGACGCAGCAGCGAGAATCGATCCGCCGGCCGGTCCGAGACGACCCAGACATCCTTGCCGGCGGCCCCCGACTGCATCGAGAGCGTGGCGCGCTCGCCGTCGCCCTGGCCGACCCGCGCCAGCCCGCCCGGCAGCACGACGTAGCCGTCCGGCGTCCAGGCGGCGAAGACGCGCAGTGCGACCGGCCGCGGCACCAGGCGGGCGCCCTCCAGCGTCGGCGCGAGGCAGGGCGGCAGCACCTCCTGCACCGCCAGCGTGGCTCCCCGCCGCTCCATCTCGGCCGCGAGGCGGGCGCGGGCGGCGCGGTCCATGGCGGCCCCCAGGCGCGCGGTCGAGCCGCGGGCGAAGAGCGGCGACGAATCGAAAGCGTCGCGGACGACGGAGCGGTCGAGCGCGGCCAGCGCGGCGCGCCGGCCGGCCGCGGTGCCGCACCAGTGCGTCGGCACGCCCGGCAGGAGAAGGTCCTCGGCCAGGAGCGACCGGCAGAGGCCGGGCAGGAACGCCGCCATCCCCGGCGCCTCGACGACGGCGCCGCCAAGCGGGTTTGCGAGCACGACGCGGCCGGCCCGCGCCGCCTCGACCAGCCCCGGCACGCCGAGCGAGGAATCGGCCTTGAGCTCGAGCGGATCGCAGAAGA
>NZ_JAYSFE010000249.1:0-2744 GCF_041913585.1 Allostella sp. | reverse complement strand
CCGTCTGGGCCTTGATGGTGATGCCGCGCTCGCGCTCGATGTCCATCGAGTCGAGGATCTGCTCGCGCATCTCCCGTGCCTCGAGGGCGCCGCACATTTGGATCAGCCGGTCGGCGAGCGTCGACTTCCCGTGATCGATATGGGCGATGATCGAGAAGTTGCGGATGTGGCGAAGGTCGGTCATTCGGCCGGAACATAGGGGGGCCGTTCCGGGGGCGCAACTGCGGGCGGCCGATCTCGGGTGGCCCGCTTGACCGCCCGCGCCGGCGATCCAGTTTTCCGCGCCATGACGGAAATCCGGACGATCCTGCTGGCGCTCGCCGCCCTTGCGACCCTCCTCGCCGCGTCGGCCGCCCGCGCCTCGCCGGACGCCGCCTGGGCCGCGCTTGCCGACGGCAGCGGCATCGCCCTCGTCCGCCACGCCACGGCGCCCGGCGCCGGCGACCCGCCCGGGTTCCGCCTCGACGACTGCACCACCCAGCGCAACCTGTCGGACGCCGGGCGGGCCGAGGCGCGGCGCCTGGGGGCGGCCTTCCGCCAGCGCGGCATCGCCGTCGGGCGGGTCCTCTCCAGCCGCTGGTGCCGTAGCCTGGAGACGGCACGCCTCGCCTTCGGCGATGCCGTCGCGCCCGAGCCCGCGCTCGATTCCTTCTTCGCCGACCGCAGTGCCGGGGACGCGCGCACGGCCGCCGCGCGCCGCCTGATCGCCGGCCGGTCGCCCGGCCGGCCCCTCGTCATGGTCACCCATCACGTCAACATCATCGCCCTCGCCGGGATCGCGCCGCAGTCGGGCGAGATGATCGTCGTTCGCCCCGACGGCGATCGTCTCGCCGTCGTCGGCCGGGTCCCGCCGGCGGCGCTCGACGGCGCGTCCTAGAGGGCTGCGGCGTCCGCCGGCGCCTCCGCGGCGCCGGGACGCGGCGGCCAGGTCAGCCACATCCGCCGCCAGACCCCGTCCGTGCCGGGAATCCGCATCGGCGTGTGCTTGGTGTGGTCGCAGACATGGACGATCCCGAGCGGGTCGTTGGGCGGCAGCGGGTCGCGCAGCGTCCGCGAGGCCGGGTCCCAGGAGGGCAGCGCCATGTGGCAGAGCCAGTTGCAGCGCGTCGGCAGCGGCAGGAACGGCAGGCGCTCCAGGTGGACGACGCGGTTGAGCGCGAGCTGGTCGAGCAGGAAGACGGGGAAGCCGTGGGCACGCAGCCGGCGGTAGCCCTCCTCGACGAGCCGGCGCCAGCACTCCCAGTGCGGGGCGTCGCTGCTGAGGGCCAGTGTCCCGGCGTTGATGGTGGGCCGCGTCTCGAGCGCGTCGGCCACGTCCGTTCCCGCCACCGCCGTCGTCCAGCGCCGGATGCGCTCCCAATAGGGCCGTCCGGCGCGCAGCTCGGCATAGGACCGGTCCATCTCCATCACCGCCGCGAGCCGTCCCCGCTCGGCGACGCGGAAATGGAGCTCGACCGCGTCCGGCGTCTGCACCCAGAGGTCGGCGTCGAGCCACAGGATGGTGTCGTAGCCGGGGAAGAGCGCCGGCAGGCGCGGGCGGGAGACGAGAATCTTGAGGCTTCGCTGCTGGCGGGCGAGGTGGTCGGCGAGACGGAAGTCGAAGCCCCACTCGGCCGGCACGACGATCGCGCCGCGCCGGGCGAGCCAAGCCCGCTGGTCCTGGGCGAGGCCGCCGTCGAGAACCCCGAAATGCGCCCGTTCCAGCAGCCGCAGCCGCCGCAGCGAGAGGAAGAGGCCGCGCAGCAGCCCGAAATAGGGCGCGTCGGCACCCGAGACGACGAGGCGCCGTCCGCCCGGCGCCGCTCCGTTCATGGCGACGCCCGGCCGCGGCGGCCCGGGGCGCCTCAGGACGCGAGGTTGCGCTGGAGCGCGCCCGCCAGCCGGCGCGAGAAGGCGGCGGGATCGGCCGGCGGCTCGCCCTCCAGGATGCGCGCCTGGTCGAGGAGCAGGTGCGCGACCTCGCCGACCTCCTCCGCGGCGCCGGCCTGGCCCGCCCGCACCGCCAGCCCCTGGATCAGCGGGTGGTCGGGATTGACCTCGAGGATGCGGCGCGAGGCGGCGTCGAGCTGCCGGGCGGCGCGCAGCATGCGTTCCAGGTGCATGTCGATGTCGCCGTCGTCGGCGACGAGGCAGACCGGGCTGTCGGTCAGGCGCTCGGACGCGCGCACGTCCTTGACGGCGTCGCCCAGCGCCAGGCGGAACATGGTGAGGAGCCCGTCGATCGGCTTGCGGCCCTCGGCGTCGGGTTTGGCCGCGCCCTCCGGCGCCTCGATCTTGGCGAGGTCGGCGCCGCCGCGGGTGACGGAACGGAAGGGCTTGCCGTCGTGCCGGCCGACGCTGGAGGTCCAGAACTCGTCGATCGGGTCGGTCAGCAGCAGCACCTCGACGCCCTTGGCGCGGAAGCCTTCGATCTGCGGGCTCTTCGCCAGCTGGTCGACGTCGTCGCCGTGGATCGTGTAGATCGCCTCCTGCCCGGGCCGCATCCGGCCGACATAGTCGGCGATCGAGACGAGCCCCTCCGCCGCCGTCGAGCGGAAGCGGGCGAGGCCCAGCAGCCCCTCGCGATGCTCGGCGTCCTCGTAGAGGCCCTCCTTCACGACGGCGCCGAAATTCTCCCAGAAGGTCGCGTACTCGCCGGGCGCGTCCGACGCCTTGCGGCCGAGCTCGGTCAGGATGCGCTTGACCAGCGCCTGGCGGATGCGCCGCAGCACCGGGTTCGTCTGCAGCATCTCGCGGCTGACGTT
>NZ_JAYSFE010000248.1:0-2871 GCF_041913585.1 Allostella sp. | reverse complement strand
TGCCCGGCTCGATCGAGCCCTTCTCGCCCTCCTCGAAGGAGAGATGGGCGCCGGCCAGCGTGGCGGCGCGGAGCGCCTCCATCCGGCCGAGGCGCTGGTCGGGGGAGACGACGGCGCCCGAGCCGCGGGCGCGCCGGGCGATGGCGTGCCAGACGGTCGGCCACATCGTCGGCGGCACGTTGTCGGTCGCGAGCGAGACCGTGACCCCGGCATCGACCAGGGCGCGCAGCGGCACGATCTCGTTCTCGCGCGCCCGGCCGACGCGCTGGCGCAGCGCCTCCCCCTCCTTCCAGACGTAGCGGTTGGTGTGGGTGGTGACGACGAGGCCGAGGTCGGCGATCCGCCGCACCCGCTCGGCGTCGGCGAGGCTGATATGGCCGAAGACCCAGCGCCGGCCGGCGAGCGGCACCGCGCGGTCGACCTCGGCGAAGAGGTCCAGCATGTCGGGCCAGATGCCGACCGCGCGGACGCCGCAGCGCGCCGCCTCCAGGAGCAGTTCGCGGGTGGCGCCGCGCGGCAGCCCGGCATCGTAGTGGAACCCCGCCCAGCCGGTCTGCGGCAGGGCGCGCGCGCGCAGGCGGTTGTCCTGGCCCTCGTCGATCTCCGCATAGATGCCGGAGAGGCGCAGCCATTCGTCGCCGTAGCCGCGGCCGCGCAGCCAGGAGAGCCAGCCCGAAAGAACCGCGGCCGGGCTGCCGTCCGCCCCCATCAGCGACCAGGCGGGGCTGTAGACGAGGTTGGCGCGCACCGTCTGCGCGTTGCGGCCGCGCACCGTCTCGAAGGCGGCCAGCACGTCGGCCGCGACGCCGTGGCCCTCGAAGACGCTGGTCGTGCCGTAGCCGTTGTAGATGCGCATCGAACGCTCGAGCGCACGGGCCCGCATCGCGACGTCGAACCCCGGCGCCCCCGCCATCAGCGAGAGCTCGACCAGCGGCATGAAATGGCGCTCGACGAAGACGCCCGTGGGGTGGCCGGTCGCCGGGTCGCGCAGGATGTCGACGGTCGGCGCGGGCGGCACCGCCTCGGCGCCGACGCCGCACAGTTCCAGTGCGCGCGTGTTGGCGATCGAGACGAGTGGCAGCGTGTGCCGCCAGTAACCCCAGATGGACTTGATGTAGACGGGGTTGTCCGGCGCCACCCGGTCGAGGTCGTGGCGGTCGGGCCAGCGGCCCTCCTGCAGCCCCTCCGGCATGCCCGCGAAGTCGGGCGGGCGCCCGATCGGCATGGTGACGATCCATTCGCCCGGCCGCGCGCGGCGGACGAGGTCGGCCAGGATGTCGAGGATGTCGGCGATCGAGCGCGCGCCGGCCAGCGACGGCAGTTCGAGCTTCAGCCCTTCGCGGTCGAGATGGGCGTGCCCGTCGACCAGCCCCGGGACGACGGTCCGGCCGGCGAGGTCGACGCGGGCCGCGTCGGGGCCGGCGAGCGCGGCCATGGCGGCGGCGTCGCCGGTGCCGAGGATGCGGTCGCCGGCGATCGCCACCGCGTCGGCGATCCGGTCGGCGGGGTCGAGGGTGACGATCCGGCCGCCGTGGAGCAGGAGGCCGGTCATCCGATCGATCGGTCCGTCATGCCGCCGAGCCTAGCGGGCCGCGACGGCAGATGCACCAAGAGACCGCGGCGTCAGAAGAGATGCACCGCCTCCGGCGCGAACATGCCGATCCCGGTCATGACCGTCCCGGCGATGCCGAGCAGGATGCCGATCCCGATCAGCACCGAGGCGCCGGTGATGATCGCCGCCGAGGCGAGCACGATCGCGATCTGATAGGCGGCGGAGCCGATCTCGAAATGATGGTAGGCGGCGCCGGCCCGGTCGCGCTTGGCCTGGGCCTGCTTGGCGCGCGCCGCCAGTTCCTTCCGGCCCTCCTGGGTCTCGGGCTCGCTGTCGTAGCGCTGGGCCGTCTTCTGCCAGCGGTCGATCCGCGCCTCCAGCCGCTTGCGCTGCTCGGGGTCGGTCACCATCGGCAACTCGGCCTCCATCTCCTCGGCCGCCGTCCGCATCACCGTCATGCGGATCGTCTTCGCCTGGAAGAAGGACCAGTAGTTCGCCGCCTCGATGTTCTCGGCGATCGTCGTCGTCTGCGATGCCTTGCCCAGCGTCTCGGAGATCGCCAGCAGCAGCGCCAGAACCGAGATCAGCAGCGCCACCTTCTTGTTGCCGCCGTGGGAATCGTGCCCGCCATGCCCGCCGCTCATCGTGCCCCCCGGATTGCGCCCCTGGATATGCGTTGCCCGGCGCGATCGCGCGGCAGATAGCTCGCCGCCCGCGGAAATCCAAGGGGCTCGCCGGCCCCTGTTCGGAATCCCGAACGCTCCGTCCGGACGACTGTCCGCATCCGCGAACAGGCGCCCCGTCAGAGATTCGCCAAACCATTGATTCTTCGATATTTCACGCTTGGCACGCGGGGTGAAACGGGGGTGGGCGATGGATTTCGCCCTTCTCCTGCCGCTGCTGCTGGCGGCGCTGGCCGCGCTCGCAGCCGGGTTCATGCCGCCCCGCGCGGCCGCCTTTGCCGGCGGCGCCGCGGCGGTCGCCGGATTCGCGGTCTATGTCGCGCTCGCGGGTACGGTCGGCGACGGCGGCCGCGTCACCGCCCCGCTCCTGGCGGTTCCGAGCCTCGGCATCGGCGGCGGGCTCGCGCTCGACGGGCTGTCGCTCGTCTTCGCCCTGCTCATCACCGGCATCGGCGCGCTCGTCTTCCTCTATTCCTCGGAGTACCTGCGCCACGACCCGCGCCTCGGCCGGCTCGCGGTCATGCTGATCGTCTTCATGCTGGCCATGCTGGGCGCGGTCACCGCCGACGACGTCGTCCTGCTGTTCGTCTTCTGGGAGGCGACGAGCCTCGCCTCCTTCTTCCTCGTCGGCTTCGA
>NZ_JAYSFE010000247.1:0-2955 GCF_041913585.1 Allostella sp. | reverse complement strand
GCCATGTACATGCGCGGCATCAGCGGGAAGTGGAACGCCATGTGGCATTCGTCGCCGTCGCCGAAATAGTCCTTGGTGTCCTCCGGCCACTGGTTGGCCTCGGCCAGCAGCATCCGGTCGGGGTAGCGGGCGTCGAGTTCGGCCCGGAACCGGCGCAGCATCGCGTGCGTCTCGGGCAGGTTCTCGTTGTTGGTGCCGTCGCGCTCGATGAGGTAGGGGACGGCGTCGAGCCGGAGCCCGTCGATGCCGAGGTCGAGCCAGAACCGCATCACCCCCAGCACCGCCTTCACCACCAGCGGGTTGTCGAAATTCAGGTCGGGCTGGTGGGAGTAGAAGCGGTGCCAGAAATAGGCGCCGGCCACCGGGTCCCAGGTCCAGTTCGAGCGCTCGGCGTCGAGGAAGATGATGCGGGTGCCGGCGTAGCGCCGGTCGTCGTCGGACCAGACGTAGAAGTCGCGATGGGCCGAGCCCGGCTTGGCGCGCCGCGCCCGCTGGAACCAGGGATGGCGATCGGAGGTGTGGTTGATGACGAGTTCCGTCACCACCCGGAGCCCGCGCGCGTGGGCCGCCGCGATGAAGCGGCGGACGTCCGCCATCGTGCCGTAGTCGGGATGGACGGCGCGGTAGTCGGCGATGTCGTAGCCGTCGTCGAGCCGCGGCGAGGGATAGAACGGCAGCAGCCAGATGGTGTTGGCGCCGAGTTCGGCGATGTAGTCGAGCTTCGACAGCAGGCCCTGGAAGTCGCCGATGCCGTCGCCGTTGGCGTCGCAGAACGACTTCACGTGCAGCTGGTAGATGATGGCGTCCTTGTACCAGAGCGGGTCCCGCTCCAGCGCCGGCGCCCGGGTGAGAAGGGGCGCGTTCACGGTGCTGCCGTTCCCGGCGGGGCGAGGCGCCAGATGGCGAACGGCAGGTCGGCCGGATCGAGCCGGACGCGCTGGCGCTTGCCGGTGGCGAGGAAGCTGCGCTCCCGCATCAGGTCGGTGACGGCCAGAGAGCCGTGGTCGGGCAGGCCCCACTCCCAGAGCGGCAGCTCGAACTCGACCTCGACCGCGGCGTGGGGGTCGAGCGAGACCAGCACCAGCACCATCTCGCCCAGCGGCTCGGCCTGCCGGCCGTAGGCCAGGACGCGATCGTCGAACGCGTTGTAGAAGGCGAGCTTGCGGTGGTCGTGGAGCGCCGGGTGGGCGCGGCGGATGCGATTGAGGCGGGTGATCTCGTCGACGATGTCGCCCGGCGCCCGCTCCGGACGCGGCCGGATCTCGTACTTCTCGGAATCGAGATATTCCTCACGGCCCGGCAGAGGTGCGGCCTCGCACAGCTCGAACCCCGAATAGACCCCCCACAGCCCGGAAAGGGTCGCGGCCAGGGCCGACCGGATCAGGAAGCCCGGGCGTCCGGAGGTCTGGAGGAAGACCGGGTTGATGTCGGGCGTGTTGACGAAGAAGTGGGGGCGGAAGAAGTCGCGTGCCTCGCCGCGCGACAGCTCGGTCAGGTACTCCGTCAGCTCGGCCTTGGAATTGCGCCAGGTGAAGTAGGTGTAGGACTGGCTGAAGCCGAGTTTCGCCAGCCGGTTCATCATCTTCGGCCGCGTGAACGCCTCGGACAGGAACAGCACGTCCGGGTGGCGCGCCTGGACGTCGGCGATCAGCCATTCCCAGAAGGGCAGGGGCTTGGTGTGCGGATTGTCGACGCGGAAGGTGCGGACCCCCTCGCCGGCCCAGAACAGCACCACGTCGCGTAGCGCCAGCCAGAGGCCGGGGATCGCCGCCTCGGCGTAGAAATCGACGTTGACGATGTCCTCGTACTTCTTCGGCGGGTTCTCGGCGAAGCGCAGCGACCCGTCCGGGCGCCAGCGGAACCATTGCGGATGCGCGTTCAGCCACGGATGGTCGGGCGAGCACTGGATGGCGAAGTCGAGGGCGATCTCCAGGCCTTCCGCCGCGGCGGCCGCGACCAGCCGGCGGAAATCGTCGATGGTGCCGAGCGCCGGATGGACCGCGTCGTGGCCACCCTCGGCGCCGCCGATGGCGTACGGGCTGCCGACGTCGCCGGGCCGGGCGGTCAGGCTGTTGTTGCGGCCCTTGCGATTGGTCCGCCCGATCGGATGGATCGGCGGGAAATAGAGGACGTCGAAGCCCATGCGCCGGATCGCCGGCAGGCGCCGGATGACGTCGTCGAAGGTGCCGTGGCGGGCCGGATCGTCGGTGGCCGAGCGCGGGAACAGCTCGTACCAGGCGGCAAAGGCGGCCTGCGGGCGCTCGACCGCGATCGGCAGGGGCGGGTCGTGGCGGACGACGAAGCTGCGCGCCTCGGCGCCGGCGACGGCCGCGCGCGTCGCGCCGCTCAGCAGCGGATCGGGGCCGGTCGGATTCCGGTCGAGGCGCTCCAGCGTCTCGGCGAGCACGGCGGCGCCGTCGCCCGCCGCGCGCTCGGCCGCCTCCTCGACGAGCAGGCGGCCCTCGGCGATTTCGAGCGCGACGTCGCGCCCGGCCTTCAGCTTGGCCTCGAGTTCGTGGCGGAAGCTGCCGAACTCGTCCCACCACGCCTCGACGGTGAACAGCCAGCGGCCCGGCCGGTCGACGAGGATCTCGGCGCGCCAGCGATCGTTGCCGACCGGCCGCATCGGCGCGCGGAACCACTCTTCGGCATCGGCCGGGCGCCACAGCACCGCCGCCGCCAGGCGCTCGTGCCCGTCGGCGAAGATGTCGGCCTCGACCGGGATTTCCTCGCCGGCGACGGCCTTGGCGGCGAAGCGTCCGCCGTCGACCGCCGGCGAGACGCGCTCGACGGCGATGCGCGGCCGGGCCGCCGCGGCGCGGGCGGACGCGCGGCCGGGCGGCGGGCGCCGCGCCACGGCCGACGCGGCGTCGCCCGCCCCCAGCCGCACTTGGGCGGGCGCGAGGACCGGCGACCGCGCGGCTGCGAGCGGTCGGACCGGGCCGAAGGCGCGGC
>NZ_JAYSFE010000246.1:0-2988 GCF_041913585.1 Allostella sp. | reverse complement strand
CCGTCTTCGGCCAGCCGCCGCTCGCCGCCGTCGGCCTGACCGAGGCCCGCGCGCGGGCCGAGTTCCCGGAGGTCGACATCTACCGCACCCGCTTCCGGCCGATGAAGCACACGCTCACCGGCCGCGAGGAGCGGACCATGATGAAGCTCGTCGTCGACGCCCGCACCGACCGGGTGCTGGGCGCCCACATGGTCGGCGCCGACGCGCCCGAGATCATCCAGGGCCTCGCCATCGCCATCACGGCCGGCGCCACCAAGGCGGACTTCGACCGCACCATCGGCATCCACCCGACCGCGGCCGAGGAGTTCGTGACGATGCGCGAGAAGGTGCCGCCGGCGGTCAAGGTCGCGGCGGAGTAGCCGGCCGCTCCGGCGCCGCCGTGCCCGCCGGGGCGTCGTGCGCGGACCGGTCGGCCTCGCGCATGCGCACGACGGTGACGAGGTAGAAGAGGATCGCCAGCCCCGCCAGCACGGCCAGCAGGGCGCGATTGCGGGCGCGCCGTTTCCGCGTCTCGTCGTTTTCCAGGGGCATCCCCCCGCGTCTCCGATCGGTCTCGTGGTATCGATGTCGGTCGCCGCGGCGCTCTTGCCAAGGCGGCATCTGGCCCTGCCCGGGGCCGGCGGTTTCCGCTTGAACCTACAGTCGTTGGAGGACCTACCTTCCCGGTCGGACCGCAGAGGACACCGACCGATGACTGCATCCACCGCCGCCCGAGAGGATCTGCGCCTCGCCGTCGAGGGCATGGACTGCCCGAGCTGCGCGCTCAAGATCGAGACGGCGCTGGGCCGCCTGCCCGGCGTCGCCGCCGTCGCGGTCGATGTCGGCGGCGGACGGGTCCGGGTGACGCCCGGCGCCGAGCCGCCCGACCCGGACGCCGTCGTCCGGACGATCCGGGCCCTCGGCTACGCGGTCCCGCGCGGCGTCGCGCCGCGTCCGCCGGCGGGCCGCCCCCATGACCACGGTCACGATCATGCCCACGGCGACTGCCGGGAGCATGGTCACGGCGCCCCCGACCATGGGCATGATCACGCTCACGCTCACGCTCACGCTCACGACCACGACCACGGGCATGACCACGAACATGGCGACGACCCGGCGGATCGCGGCCGGCCATGGTGGCGGACCGGGCGCGGCCGCCTGGTGCTCGCCTCGGGCGTGCTGCTGGCCGCGGCGATCGCCCTCTCCCTCGCCGCGCCCGCGCTCGGGCCCTGGCCGTTCGTCGCGGCGACCCTGGTCGCCCTGGTGCCGGTCGCCCGGCGCGCCTTCGGCGCGGCGTCGCTGGGGCAGGTCTTCACGATCGAGATGCTGATGATGGTCGCCGCCGGCGGCGCGCTCGCCATCGGCGCGGCCGAGGAGGCGGCGGTCGTCGTCTTCCTCTTCGCCGTCGGCGAGCTGCTGGAAGGGGTGGCGGCCCAGAAGGCCCGGCGCAGCATCGCGGCGCTGGCCGACCTCACGCCCAAGACCGCGCAGCTCGTCGAGGACGGCCGGACCCGCGAGGTCCCGGCCGAGACGCTGCTGCCGGGCCAGACCGTCCTCGTGCGTCCGGGCGACCGCGTGCCGTGCGACGGGCGGATCGTCGCCGGCGGTTCGGCGATCGACGAATCGCCGGTGAATGGCGAGTCCGTGCCGCGCTTCAAGGATGCGGGCGAGTCGGTGGCGGCCGGAACGATCAACATCACGGCGGCGCTGCATGTCGTCGTCACCCGGGCGGCGGCCGACAACACCATCGCCCGGATCATCCGGCTGGTGGAGGACGCCCAGGCGGCCAAGGCCCCGGTGCAGCGTTTCATCGACCGCTTCTCGCGCGTCTACATGCCGGCCATCGTCCTGGTCGCGCTGCTGGTCGCCTTGGTGCCGCCGGTGGCGGCGGGCGAGCCGTGGGAAGTCTGGGTCTACCGTGCGCTGGCCTTGCTGCTGATCGCCTGCCCGTGCGCGCTGGTCATCTCGACGCCGGCCGCGGTCGCGGCCGGCCTGTCGGCCGGGGCCCGGCGCGGGCTCCTGGTCAAGGGCGGGGCGACGCTGGAGAATATCGGCCGGCTGCGGACCATCGCCTTCGACAAGACCGGCACGCTGACCAACGGCCGGCCGCTCGTCACCGACGTCGTGCCGATCTCTGCCCCGCCGGACGAGGTGCTGGCGCTGGCGGCCGGGCTCGAGGCCGGCTCCAGCCATCCGATCGCGCGGGCGATCCTGCGGCATGCCGAGGACGCGGGGGTGACGCCTGCCCCCGCCAGCGACGTGGCGGCCATGGCCGGCCGCGGCCTGCGCGGCACCGTCGCCGGCCGGACGCTGACCATCTCGGACCCGCGGACCGCCGAGGCGATCCTCGACGGCAGCGCCCGCGACGCCGTCCGCGCAATGGAGGAGCAGGGCAAGACGGTGGCGGTGCTGGCCGCGCCGGAAGGACCGCTCGGCCTCCTCGCCGTGCGCGACGAGCCGCGGGCCGATGCCCGGGAAGGTCTGGCGCGCCTCCGGCGTCTCGGCATCCGCCCGGTGATGCTGACCGGGGACAATGCCCGCACGGGCCAGGCGGTCGGGCGCGACCTCGGCATCGAGGTCCAGGCCGAGCTCCTGCCCGAGGACAAGGCGCGGATCGTGGCCGGGCTTCAGGCGCAGGGCGGCCCGGTCGGCAAGGTCGGCGACGGCATCAACGATGCCCCGGCGCTGGCGGCCGCCGACGTCGGCATCGCCATGGGCGCCGGCACCGACGTCGCCATCGAGACCGCGGATGCCGCGCTCCTGCACAACCGGGTCGGCGGCGTCGCCGAGCTGGTGCGGCTGTCGCGCGCGACGATGGCCAACGTCCGGACCAACGTCGCCGTCGCGCTCGGGTCGAAGGCCGTCTTCCTGGTGACCACCGTGCTCGGGCTGACCGGCATGTGGATCGCCGTCCTGGCCGACACCGGCGCCACGGTCCTCGTCACGCTCAACGCGCTGCGCCTGCTGTCGGTGCGGCTCGACGACGGCGGCGGCCGATGAGCGGCACCG
>NZ_JAYSFE010000245.1:0-3021 GCF_041913585.1 Allostella sp. | reverse complement strand
CCAGCGACGGAAAGCCGATCTGCTGGGCGAGCTCGTCGTCGACCTGCGCCTGGACCGGGACCTTCAGCTCCTTGATGGTGACGGCGAAGCGTGCCGGCTTGCCGGCGAGCTGCTTGTTGCCGTATTCCGCCGGGAAGGTGACCTCGACGTCGAAGGGCTGCCCGACCTCGCGGCCGACGAGCTGGTCCTCGAACCCCGGAATGAACATTCCGCTGCCGACCTCGAGGTGGAAATCCTCGGCCTTGCCGCCGGGGAAGGCCTTGTCGTCGACGAAGCCCTCGAAATCGAGGACGGCGACGTCGCCCGACTGCACCGGCCGCGGCTCGGCCACCGGGACCGACCGCTTGTGCTGCTCGGCGACGCGCTGGAGCGCCTTGTCGACCTCGGCCTCGTCGACCTGGGCCTTCAGCCGCTCCAGCTCGATCTGGCCGAAATCCTTGGGCTCGATCCGCGGCAGCACCTCGACCGCCATCGTGTATTCGAGATCGGCGCCCTCGTTGAAGGACTGGATCTCGACCTTCGGCTGCATCGCCGGGCGCAGGCCGCGCTCCTCCATCGCCTGCTGGGCGCCGGCTTCCAGCGTCTCCTGCAGGACCTCGCCCAGCAGCGCCTGCCCGAAGCGGCGGCGCAGCACCGGCAGCGGCACCTTGCCCGGGCGGAAGCCCGGCATGTTGGCCGTCTTGGCGATCTCGGCGAGGCGGACTTCCACCTTGCCGCTCAGCTCGGCCGCCGGGACCGTGACTTTGAATTCGCGCTTCAGGCCCTGGCTGGAGGTCTCGACAACGTTCATCGAAGGCTGTTTCCTGATTTTGACGATCGGCACCGCCGATCCGAGAAGCCCGTAAAGCCCGAGAGTTCGGGGACAGCACTGGTGCGGGCGAAGGGACTCGAACCCCCACGACTTGCGTCACCGGAACCTAAATCCGGCGCGTCTACCAGTTCCGCCACGCCCGCCCTGAGCGGCGGCCGGCCCCCGGCCGCCACAGGTGACCGCGGGTTCTACCTCAGGTGCCGCCGCTTCGACAACGCCGTTGCACCCGCGACGCGGCATCAGCGTGCGAGAAGCCCGCGCGCGGCGGCGTCGACGATCGCGTCGGCGTCCAGTCCGTGGACCCGGTAGAGGTCCTGGATGTCGCCCGACTGGCCGAACCGCTCGACGCCGAGCGGGACGACGCGATGGCCGGCGACGCTGCCGAGCCAGGACAGCGTCGCCGGATGGCCGTCGACGACCGTGACGATGGCGGCGTCGGGCGCCAGCGGCGCCAGCAGGTCGGCGATTCGCGATCGCCCCTCCCCGGCGCGCCAGCCGGCATGCAGCCGGCCGGCCGAGGTGACGGCGAGCAGCCCGGCCCCCGGCACGTCCTCCTGGATCTGCTGGAAGGCCTCCTTCGCCTCGGGCGCCACCGCGCCGACATAGACGATGGCGAGCGGCGACCCCGCCGCCGGCTCGACCGCCCAGTACCCGCCCGACAGCACCGCGTCGCGTCGCGCCGCCGGATCCCGGGCCGGCTCCGGCTGCTCCAGGACCCGCGTCGACAGGCGCAGATAGACCGACCCGCCCTCGTCCGCCTGCATGTGGCGGAAGGCCCAGGCCATGACGATGGCCAGCTCGTCGACATAGGCCGGTTCGAAGGCGGTCAGGCCCGCCTGGCCGAGGCCGATGAGCGGGGTCACGATCGACTGGTGGGCCCCGCCCTCGGGCGCCAGCGTCAGGCCGGACGGGGTCGCCACCAGCAGGAATCGGGCGTCCTGGTAGCAGGCGTAGTTGAGGGCATCGAGGCCGCGCTTGATGAAGGGGTCGTAGAGGGTGCCGATCGGCAGCAGGCGGCGCCCGAACAGGCTGTGCGTCAGCCCGAACGCGGCGAGCGTCAGGAAGAGGTTGTGCTCGGCGATGCCGAGTTCGACATGCTGGCCCGCCGGTCCCATCGCCCAGCGCTGGGCGGAGACGACCTTCTCGTCGCGGAACGTGTCGTGCCGCTCGGCGCGGTCGAAGATGCCCCGCCGGTTGACCCAGCCGCCGAGGTTGGTGGAGACGGTGACGTCGGGCGACGTGGTGACGATGCGTTCGGCGAGCGGGCTGTCGCCCGCCGCAAGGTCCGAGAGGATGCGGCCGAAGCCCTCCTGGGTCGACATGCGCGGCGCGGTCGGCGCCGGCAGCGCGTCGGGAACCGGCACGCTCTGGTCCTGGTGGCGGCGGAACCCTTCCTGGGCGAACGGCACGCGCGACAGGAACGCCCGCAGCACCGGTGCCGGCAGGTCGAGGCCGGCGAAGGGTTCCCACTCCTCGCCGTCGGCGATCCGGTTGGCCGTCTTGAAGCCTGCCATCTGCTCGCGGTTCATCAGGCCGGCATGGTTGTCCTTGTGCCCGGCGAACGGCAGGCCGAAGCCCTTGACGGTGTAGGCGATGAAGCAGGTCGGGAGGTCGTCCGTCACCGCCTCGAACGCTTCCAGAACGGTCTCGATGTCATGCCCGGCGAGGTTGGTCATGAGCGCGCCCAGCGCCTCGTCGTCGAGTTCGGCGAGCAGCGCACGAATGCCTGGCAGGTGGCCGATGTCCCGCTCCAGCCGCGGCCGCCACGCCGCCCCGCCCTTGAAGACCAGCGCCGAATAGAGGGAGTTCGGGCAGGCGTCGATCCAGTCGCGCAGGGCGCCGCCGTCCGGTCGCCGGAACGCCGCCTCCAGCTTCTTGCCGTATTTCAGGGTGACGACGCGCCAGCCCATGCTCTGGAAGATGCCGTCGATCCGCATGAAGAGGCGGTCGGAGACGACGCTGTCCAGGCTCTGGCGGTTGTAGTCGATCACCCACCAGAGGTTGCGGACATCGTGCTTCCAGCCCTCGAGGAGCGCCTCGAAGACGTTGCCCTCGTCGAGTTCGGCGTCGCCGACGACGGCGACCATGCGGCCGGCCGGCCGGTGCGTCGGCACCATCTCCTTCAGCCGCAGGTAGTCCTGGGCGAGCGAGGCGAAGGTGGTCATGGCGACGCCGAGCCCGACCGAGCCGGTCGAGAAGTCGACGTCGTC
>NZ_JAYSFE010000244.1:0-3040 GCF_041913585.1 Allostella sp. | reverse complement strand
ACCATGTACGGTGAGCTCGGCAACGACCTCATCTATGGCGGCGCCGGCAACGACCAGATCAACGGCAACGGCGGCTCGGACGTCATCTTCGGCGGCAACGGCGACGACGTCGCCCGCGGCGGCGACGGCAACGACTTCATCGTCGGCGGCACGACCTACAGCCCCGACGATTCGCTGTTCGGCGACAGCGACACGCTCTATGGCGACCGCGGCGACGACTTCATCCTCGGCGGCCCCGACACCCGCGGCGACTACATCGACGGCGGCGACGGCAGCGACTGGCTGGTCGGCACCGGCGACGCCGGCGACAACATCTTCGGCGGCCAGGGCGAGGACTTCGCCTTCGGCGGCAACGGCGACGACACCATCGACGGCGGCGACGACGGCGACAGCGTCTTCGGCGGCAACGGTGACGATTCGGCCACCGGCGGCCAGGGCGAAGACTTCGTCATGGACTGGACGGGCAACAACACGCTCGACGGCGGCAGCGACAACGACTTCGTCTTCGGCGGCAACGGTGACGACTCCGTGCTCGGCGGCGACGGCGACGACATGGTCTTCGGCGGCAACGGCGACGACATCCTGCACGGCGGCCTCGGCGACGACATCGTCGTCGGCGGCAACGGCAATGCCCTGATGTACGGCGACGAGGGCGAGGACACCTTCGTGTTCGACGTCGACAGCCTCGCTCCGGGCGGCGTCGACACCATCGCCGACCTGTCGAAGGAAGATCACATCTTCCTCTACTACGACGGGCAGACGGAGAAGAACGACGCCGAGATCACCACCAACCCGGCCAGCGTCACCGAGAAGGACAATATCCTGGTCGCGGTCGACCACGGCTATTCCGGGGTCAGCGAGTTCGACCAGTTCCTGACGGCGGGCGCGGCGGACACCGACAAACCCGGCTTCTACGTCTTCTACAACTCGTCGTCGAACCGCGGCGAAATCTGGTTCGACACCAACATGACCAGCACCGACAACGCGATCCTGGTCGGGGTGATCGAGAACGTGTCGAGCGCGGCCGACCTCAAGAACGTCGTCGGCGGCGGGACCTTCATCAACGAGGACTTCATCGTCTGACGCGCCCGGCGGGCGCCGGCCGGCAAGCGAAGGGGGAGCCGCAGGGCTCCCCCTTTTTCTTGGACCGGGGCTCCGAGTCCGGCGCTCCGCGCAGGACCGCCATTCCAAATCAGCACGGCTCTCCGCGTGGCGCACGGGGCGGCGCGCGATATGCTGCACCTGCGAAGAATTCGCCGCCTCGCTTCCGTCCGCATACCGGTCTGCCGAAATGTCCGCCGCTCACTCCCCTGCCGAACCGCCGCCGAAGACGCACCGCGAGATCCGCTCGACCATCTTCGGCCTGATGATGGCGATGATGCTGGCAGCGCTCGACCAGACGATCGTCGCGACGGCGATGCCGACCATCGGCCGCGACCTCGGGGACTTCCAGAACCTGCCCTGGGTCATCACCGCCTACCTGATCGCCGCCACCGCCGTGGTTCCGCTCTATGGCCGGCTCGCCGACACCCATGGGCGGCACGTCACGATGCTGTCGGCGATCGCCATCTTCGTGGCCGGGTCGGTCGCGAGCGCGCTCGCGCCGTCGGTCGCCGCCCTGGCGGCGGCGCGCGCGGTCCAGGGCCTCGGCGGCGGCGGGCTCGTCGCCCTCGCCCAGACCATCATCGCGGATGTCGTGCCGCCGAAGGAGCGCGGCCGCTACCAAGTCTACATCGCCAGCGTCTTCGCCGCCTCCGGCGTCGCCGGTCCGGTGCTCGGCGGCTTCATCGCCCAGCACCTGCACTGGTCGGTCATCTTCTGGATCAATATCCCGGCCGGCGCGGCGGCGCTCGTCATGACCAACTCGGTGCTGCGGCGCATGCCCCGGGTCCACCGCCGGCGGCGGATGGACTTCCTCGGCGCCGGCCTGATGGTCGCGGCGACCACCAGCCTGCTGCTCGCCCTCAACTGGGGCGGGGTCCGGATGCCCTGGTCGTCGCCGGTGATCCTGTCGCTGCTCGCCACCTCCGGCATGGTCTTCGTCCTCTTCGCCGCCCGCATCGCGACGGCGGAGGAGGCCCTGATCCCGCGCGCGCTGCTGCGCAACTCGGTGGTGGTGCTCGGCATCACCTCGGCCGGCTTCGGCATGGGGACCTTCATGGGCCTCACCTTCTTCGTGCCGATCTATCTCGAGTACGTGGTCGGGCTCTCCGCCAGCCAGTCGGGCTTCGCCCTCATCCCGCTGCTCGTCGGCACGGTCTCGGGCGCGATCACGTCGGGCCATGTCATGGCCCATGTTCGCCACTACAAGCGCCTGCCGATGGCCGGGCTCACCGTCTCGACCGCGGCCCTGGCGCTGCTGGCACTGATGCCCCAGGGCCTGCCGCTGTGGTCGCTGGAACTGCTGTTCGCGGTCGCCAGCTTCGGCGTCGGCACGTCGTTCCCGGTGACGACGGTCGCCATCCAGAACGCCGTCGTCATGCACCTGATGGGCAGCGCCACCGCCACCATGCACTTCTTCCGCCAGCTCTCCGGCGCCCTGGTGATCGCCGGCTTCGGCGCCATCGTCCTCGGCACCGGCGTCGTCGTCGCCCGCGGCTCCGGCGCGCACGTCGCCCCCGAACTGGCGGCCGGGCTCGCCGGGGCCTTCCAGTGGGTCTTCCTCGCCGCCGCCTTCGGTGTCGCCACGGCGCTCGCCGCCTTCGTCCGGATGAAGGAACTGCCGCTGCGCGACCGCGTCTCGACCGGCCCGGCGACGGCGCCCGCCGCGGGCGACTGAGGGCGGCGCCCGCCGACCCTATGCGCCGGGCCCTCCGGCTGCTATCCCGGACGGCCTGAAAACGACCGGAGCGCAGGACGGCGGCACCGCCCACCCCGCGCCCAGAGGAATCCCATGGCGACCCCAGGCTGGCGGGAGCTGTTCGGCGGCGGCCATGGCGGCCGCGCCGTCGCGTTGGCGGCCGGCGTGACGCTGCACGCGATCAACATCTTCGTCGCCAGCACGATCATGCCCTCGGTCGTGGCCGAGATCGGCGGCCTC
>NZ_JAYSFE010000243.1:0-3098 GCF_041913585.1 Allostella sp. | reverse complement strand
AGAGTCGGCACGAGCCGAACGGCTCCAGCGAGTCGGTGGCGCAGAGCTTCGGCACCGCGACGCCGGCCAGCGCGGCGGCGCGCATGACGGAGGTGCCGGGCGGCACCGCCACCGGGCGGCCGTCGATCTCCAGCGTCACGGTCGCGCTGCCGGGGCGGGCGGGGGTGCCGAGATCGGCGACGGTCGCGAGCGACATGGCCTGTTCTCCTCGCCTCAATCGGCCGCGCAATCCTGCGCCGGCCGGTCGGAATTTCGCGGGCGGTCGAAATCCTCCGGGAAGTGGTCCATCGCGCTCACCACCGGCATCGGCGTCAGCCCGCCCAGCGCGCACAGCGACCCGTCGCGCATGACCTCGCAGAGATCGCGGACGAGGCCGAGGTGGGCGACCGGATCCTGGCCGCGGATCACCTTGTCCATGGTCTCGGCGCCGCGCACGGCACCGACCCGGCAGGGCGTGCACTTGCCGCAGGATTCGATGGCGCAGAACTGGAAGGCGAAACGGGCCTGGAGGGCGAGATCGACGGTGTCGTCGAAGACGACGACGCCGCCGTGCCCGACCATGCCGCCGCGGGCGGCGAAGGCCTCGTAGTCGAAGGGAGTATCGAACAGCGTCGTCGGCCAGTAGGCGCCGAGCGGCCCGCCGACCTGGACCGCCCGCACGGGACGGCCGCTGGCCGTGCCGCCCCCGAACTCCTCGACGATCTCGCCGAGCGTCAGGCCGAAGGCGCGCTCGACGAGCCCGCCGTGGCGGACGTTGCCGGCGAGCTGGATCGGCATCGTCCCCCGCGAGCGGCCGGAACCGTAGTCGCGATAGGCGGCCGCCCCGTTCGCCAGGATCGTCGGCACCGTCGCCAGCGTCAGCAGGTTGTTGATGACGGTGGGCCGGCCGAAGAGGCCGCGGACCGCGGGGAGCGGCGGCTTGAAGCGGATCTGGCCGCGGCGGCCCTCCAGGCTCTCCAGGAGGGAGGTTTCCTCGCCGCAGATATAGGCACCGGCGCCGAGCCGGACTTCCAGTTCGAAGGCGCGGCCGCTGCCCAGCACGTCCGGTCCGAGCAGGCCGGCGGCCCGGGCGGTCGCGATCGCCGCCTCGGTACGGCGGAAGGCGTGCGGATATTCCGAGCGGATGTAGACGAAGCCCTTGTCGGCGCCGACGGCGAGGCCCGCGATCACCATGCCCTCGATCACGAGGAAAGGGTCGCCCTCCAGCAGCATGCGGTCGGCATAGGTGCCGCTGTCGCCCTCGTCGGCGTTGCAGACGATGTATTTCCGCGGGCCGTCGGCCTCCAGCACCGTCTTCCACTTGATGCCGGTCGGAAAGCCGGCGCCACCGCGGCCGCGCAGGCCCGATTCCGTCACCTCGCGCACGATGTCGGCCGGCGCCATCGCCAGCGCGCGGCGCAGCCCGGCGAGGCCGCCATGGACCTCGTAGTCGGCGAGCGAGGCGGGATCGACCACGCCGCAGCGCACGAAGGTGAGGCGCTGCTGGCGGGCGAGCCACGGCAGGTCCCCGACCGCGCCCAGCGCCAGCGGATGGCGATCGGCGGCCGGGAAGCCGGCGGCGAAGAGACCGGCGACGTCGGCCGCGCGGACCGGGCCGAAGCCGAAGCGCCGGCCGCCGCGCTCGACCTCGACCAGCGGCTCCAGCCAGAAGAGCCCGCGCGACCCGGTGCGCACCAGTTCGACCGCGTCGCCGCGGGCCGCCGCCTCGGCCCGGATGGCGGCGGCGACCGCGTCGGCGCCGACCGAGAGCGCGGCGGCATCGCCCGGAACGAAGACCCGGATCATCGCGCCCCGCCTCCGGTGCGGGCGAGAATGGCGTCGGCATCGGCCCGGCCGACGAGCTCGCCGTCGACCATCGCCGCCGGCGACAGGGCGCAGTTGCCGAGGCAGTAGACCGCCTCGAGCGTCACCCGGCCGTCGGGCGTGGTCTGGCCGAACGGAATGCCGTAGGCGCGCTCGAGACCGGTCGCCAGGGCCTCGCCACCCATCGCCTGGCAGGCTTCGGCGCGGCACTGGCGCACGACATGCCGGCCGGCCGGCGCGCGGCGGAAGTCGTGATAGAAGCCGACGACGCCATGCACCTCGGCGCGCGACAGGTTGAGCACGTCGGCGATCAGCGGGACCGCCCGGTCGTCGACATGGCCGAAGCGGTCGAGGATGGCGTGCAGGATGGGCAGCAGTGGCCCTTCCAGCCCACGCAGGCGTTCGGCGATCTCGATCACGGCGCCCGCGTCGAACGCGGCGCTCGGCACGGCGGCTGCAGGCCCGGCCATCGACGGTGATTCCGCTGTTTGCGCTGTCCCAGGTCGAGTCTGGGAGGCGGCACCGTCGGCGGCAAACGAGTTTTCCACACTCTGCAATCGCAAAAAGCGATCACGCCGGGAATGTCGTCGCCGATCGCTCGAGCTCCGCCACCATCCCGGCGTCGCGCGCCACCGCTTCTAGCGCCCGGACCAGCGGCGAGAGCGGGTCCTCGTGGCGAACCACCAGGCCGACGGCATGGGTCCGGATCGGCGCCACCAGCGGCAGCGCCAGCATTCCGGCGGGGGTGCCGAAGACCCAGAGGAAATTGTGCGGGAACACGCTCGACCAGGCGCCGGTGCGGATGTGCGAGCAGAGCGTCATCACCGAGTTGGTTTCGACCAGCACCCGCGGCGTCTTGCCGACCTCCCGGAAGATGCCGTCGATGATGCGCCGGTTCTGCATGTCCGGTGTCAGAAGGCAGAGCGAGGCGTCGGCCGCCTCTGCCCAGCCGACGTCGCGGCGGCCGGCGAAGGGGCCGTCGGCCGGGGTCAGCAGGATGTAGCGCTCGGCATAGAGGGCGGTGCCGCGGACGCCGTGCAGCGGCTCGTTGTCGAGATAGGTGACGCCGGCATCGAGGGCGAACTCGTCGAGCGCGCGCTGGATCTCGTTCGAGGTGCGCGAGACGACGGTGAGGCGGACGTCGGGGTAGCGGCGGTGGAAGGCCGTCGTCAGCAACCCGATCGTCGGCAGCGCCGCCGGCACCGCGCCCAGCTTGAGCTCGCCGGACAGGCCGTCATGGAGCGCCGCGATCTCCTGGTCGAGGCGCCGGCGCTCGGCCAGGATGCGCCGCGCCC
>NZ_JAYSFE010000242.1:0-3106 GCF_041913585.1 Allostella sp. | reverse complement strand
GTATTCGCGATCGGCCTCGGTCAGTTCGCGGACCTGGCCGAAGGTCATCTGCAGGCCGGGCGCGAGGCCGATATGGCTCTCGATCTCCTTGAGCTTGTAGCCGGCGACGTCCATCAGGGCCGCGAAATCGTCGCGCGTGCGGGCATGGGATGGGTCGAGCTCGGCATGCCCCCGCGCGTACTGGGAATGCCGCCAGCCGAGGCGGAACAGGTCGAGAAAGTCGCTCCACAGCCGATCGACCCGGTCGCCGACCCAGTCGTCCGCGGGCAGTTCCTGCAGCGGTGCCACGACCACCCCATCGGCCGGAGCCGGCGCCGCCGGCTGGGCGGCGACCCGCGAGGGCACCAGTGCCGCCAGCGCGAGGGCGGCGAGAACGGGCAGGATGCGCATCGCGGGGTTCCTCCTCCGATCGCGACGGGTCAGCGCGACGACATCGGCGTCATGCGCTCGGCGATGCGCCGCTGCGCCAGACGGTCGGCCGGCGGCAGCGGGATCAGTCCCGCATTCGAGAGATAGCCGCCGGGGCCGAACGCCGCCTCGCTGGTTGCCTCCGCCAGCATCTCGTGGATGCCGCGCACCACGCCGATCCCGCTCCGGTTCCGGGAATGCTGCCGCTTGGCATAGAGGAAGAAGGCCCGTGTCTGTTCGTAGTCCAGCGACGACACGGTGGCGGCGTCGGGATGAACGCCGTCGAGCGCGAGCGCGATCAGGTTGCCGCCGCTGCCCGTCACGTCCGTCAGCGGCACCACGCCGATGGTGCCGGGTGGCGAGGCGAGCAGCACGGCCGCGACATCGAGCAGGGGCGCACTGACGATCGCCCCGTCGTCGCGCATGGTGATGCACTTCGCGCGGCGGTAGGCCGCCTCGAACAGCAGGCGGATGCCGCGGACGTAGCGGCAGCCCGCCTCCAGCACCAGGTCCTCGAAGAACCGCCGGGTGCTGCTGCCTTCGGCCGGGACGATGACCCGGATCGGCATGTTGGGCAGGTGCGGATCGATCTGCGACCAGCTCACGGCGCGGTTCGGCTCGAAGCCCTCCCCGACGGTGCGCTCGGCGGCTACGGCCTCGTACACCTGGCGCGTGGTCAGTTCCGGCGTCGGGTCGCCGCGGTTGGTGGCGAGGACGATCGCACCGAGCCCGATCTGGACCTCGACGATGTCGCGGACACCGTTTTCCAGGCAGGTCTCGCGCATCGTCGCCGGCATCCGGCGCGACAGGATGGCGATGTCCGGCGTCTCCGGCCCAATCCCGGAACAGAAGAACTCCATCGCCGGCCGCGTGTCGGCGAACCGCAGGTCCGGGCGCTGGACGCCCTGGTAGCGTTCGGCGAACGCGCCCGTGAGCTGGGTGGCGGTCATGACCGTCGAGTTCGAACTCACGATCAGGAGCCGGTCCCGGAGGGTCAGCATGCCCTGCGCGTATCCGGTTCCGGCGAGCCCGATGCTGGCGGCCACGGCGCCGGCCGCGAGGACGAGGAGCGAGCGGATCACGGCGGTCGACCTCCGGGTCGGGGCGGGCGGGACGGCGGCTCGCGGTCGGGTCACGATCGCCGCGGCCCGGCGGCGAGGGACTGCGCCAGCAGTTCCTGGATCGCCTGTTCGACGGCGAGGCGGCTGCGCACCCGGCCGGTCCACACGGCGACGCGCGGCTGCAGTCGCGCGTCGAGCAGGGCCGCGTCGTGGAGCGCCCCGGCCAGATCGCCGCGATCGAGCCCCCGGGCGATGCCGGCGACCGTGGCCTCTGTTCGTCCCGGCGGCGGCGGGGCGGCGAGACCGAGCCCGGCAGCGGCGGACTGGCCGCTCTGCAGGAGCCCATGGATCATGCCGGATTCGCCCCGTGCCTCGGCCAGCAGGGCGGCGCGGATGGCGAGGAATTCCCGGCGCAGTTCCGCCCGGCTGGGGACGCCCTGGGCGGCATGGCCGCGCAGCACGTCGACCAGCGGACGGTTCAGCCGGTCGGGGCCGGCCAGATCGAGCACGAGTTGGAGTTCGCGCTGCCAGGGGCGGGCCGACTGGGCGACGTTCTGCAGGTGCAGCAGGGCGACGAGATGGCGATCGTCGCGCGGCTGGTCGTCCGGAGCCTTCGCGGTCGGAGGGGGGGCCGCCGGCCGGGCGAGATCCTCCAGCCGGCGCAGGCGCTCCTCGACGATGCCGAGGCGGGCGGCGAGCGCCGCGACCGTCGCGGCGTCATCGGCGGCGGCCGCGACGCTGTCCGGCGCCCGCACGGCGGTCACCGCCGTCCGGGCGGACAGGAAACCGAGAGCGACGAGGCCGACCGTCGCCGCGGCGGCCGCCAGGGGGAGGACGATCCTCATATGCAGCCTCCATCCGCGCCATTCGACGCTCCGACCGGCCGGGGTGTCCGGCGGGCGCGACGCCGGCTATGCCAGCCCTTCGTCGGCACGCTGATCCTTGCGATAGACCGAGTAGACGATCACCGGAATGCCGAGCCCGCCGAGATGGTTCGCGATCAGGGGCTCGACGTCGGCCCAGTCGAGGCCGCCGACCCCGGTCGCCAGACGCGGCAGGGCAATGCTGGTCAGCTTCTCGGCGGCGACGATGCGGGCCAGCGCCTTGAGGGCGTGGTTGACGTTGGGCAGCGTCGCCTTGCCGGGCAGGCCGCCCGTCACCTTCGAGGGGTCCTGGGTGAGGAGGCTGACGATGCGGGCGCCGTTGCCGTCCTTGTCGACGCCGCCCCAGATCCAGGCCTCGCCCGGCTTCGGCCCCGCCTGCTGGCAATGGTGGCGGAAGTCCCGGACCATGGTCGGGTAGCGTTCGCGCAGCGCAAGCGCGAGACCGCTGGCGAAATGGTCGAAGGGGGCGACGCCGTGGACGATGGCGTCGGCGCGGCTGAGCAGGATGTCGCCTTCCACTGAACGGATCACGATCGGGTTTCCCTGTTGGGGTCGACGGATCGAGATTGCGGTCATTCCGGCCGGCGCGCGTTGCGCTGGATCAATAGAACCCGGGTGCCAGGTCCGGCGGACAGCGACCGCCGGGTCGTCGAACGGAGCCGGCGGGGGCGGCATACCCCGGCCCCCCCCGCCCCCCAAGACACAACCCCCCCCGGACCAAGGCCCCCACCACACCGCCAACCACGGGCGGCG
>NZ_JAYSFE010000241.1:0-3134 GCF_041913585.1 Allostella sp. | reverse complement strand
TGTGGGCGGTCATCGGCATCTACACCGGCCGCGAGGACAACATCTTCTGGCGCCGCACCCGGGACGGCGCGCGCGGCATCGAGGCCGCCGGCGCCGAGGCGCTCGGCACCGGCGACGTCGCGCCGCTCGGCCGGGACGTGATCCATTCGGTCACCAACCCGATTCCGCGGCTGACCGGGGCGCTGCATGTCTATGGCGGTGACTTCTTCGCGCCCGGCCGCAGCCAGTGGGACCCCGAATCGCTGGCCGAGGAACCCTACAGTTCCGAGGGCCTGAAGCGCCTCTTCGAAGAGTCGAACGCGGGCCTCGGCCGGGCCTAGGCGCCGCTCAGGCGTCGAAATAGAAGAAGTGCGACGCCTGCAGCTGTGCGGGCTGGATGCCGACGATCGTCACCGTGTCGCCGTTGCCGAGGTCGAGGATCGTATCGGTCCCGACCGCGGCGAGCCGGCCCTGGATGACCGAGAAGGGCGCCCCTTCCTCGAGGATGCTGCCGTTGATCCCGCTCTCGATGGCGATGAGATCGTCGGTCAGCGCGAAGTCGAGGATGTGGTCGTCGCCGCCGGCGGTCTGGAAGAAGAAGACGTCGAAACCGTCGCCGCCCTCCAGCGTGTCGTTGCCGTCTTCGCCATAGAGGGAATCGCGGCCGAGATTGCCGTGGAGCCGGTCGTTGCCGCCGAAGCCGGACCGGTCGCCGTAGTCGCCGAACAGCATGTCGGCGTTCTGGCCGCCGAACACGGTGTCGCTGCCGCCGTCGCCATAGACCGTGTCGTTGCCGATGTTGCCGTTGACGTGCCAGTCGTCGCCGTTGCCGCCGCGGACGAGGTCGTCGTCGCGGCCGCCGCGGACGAAGTCGCGACCGTTGCCGCCGGACACGGTGTCGGCGCCGACATTGCCGTTGACGTCGTCGTCGCCGCGCCCGCCCTCGAGTTCGTCGGCGCCGTCGAAGCCGACCAGGCGGTCGGGGCCGTCGCTGCCGAAGATCTGGTCGTCGCCGCGCAGCAGCCGGAAGACGAAGCCGAAGGAATCCCCCGCCGCCCGGAACCCGAGATAGTCGGCCCAGTCGAGATCGAATCCCGAGCCCGAGTAGAGGTCGCCGGTCGCGGGCGATTCCTCGCCGAGCGAGGTGATCGTGCCGGCGACGACGTCGCCGCCGGAAACGGAGAAGTTGCCGCCGAGATAGACCAGGGTGCCGTCCGGCTCACGAAAGCTCGCTTCCTCGCCGGTGGCCGCCGCGAGGGGCGTCGATCCGTCGGTTCCCGGAAAGAAGCCTGGGGCGAGGAGGTCGAGGGGCTGGTTGGCGACGACAGTGGCCATGGCAGGCATCCCGGCGGTCGATTCGCGGAGCGGAAGGCTAGCACGGGTGCATCCCGCCCGGCGCGACGAACCGGTGGGACAATTCGCGCGGGCGGTCGGGATCGAACTGCGCTGGCCGGCGGTTGACGGAGCGGGCCGGCGACGATTGATTCAGGAAAGTCTGAAGTAAGGGGACCGGGGATGACCGATGCTCATCGGGATGCGGCCGTCGCGCAGGTGCGGTCCGCCGTCGGCGCGGCGAAGGGGCCCGTGGTCGAGACTTTCTTCGACGAGGCGACCTTCACCGCGACCCATCTCGTCCACGATCCGGCGACGGGCCGTGCCGCCATCGTCGACAGCGTGCTCGATTTCGACGCCGCCGCCGGCCGCACCGCGACACGGTCGGCGGACGCGGTCGCCGAGCGCATCGAACGGGCCGGCCTCTCGGTCGAGTGGCTGCTCGAGACGCACGCCCATGCCGACCATCTCTCGGCCGCCCCGCATCTCCAGGCGCGCCTCGGCGGGCGGCTCGCGATCGGCCGCTCGATCGTCACCGTCCAGGAGACCTTCGGGCGGATCTACAACCTCGGATCCGAGTTCGCCCGCGACGGATCGCAGTTCGACATGCTCTTCGACGACGGGTCGGCCTTCGCGCTGGGCGACATCCCGGCCATCGCCCTGCATGTGCCGGGACACACCCCGGCCGACATGGCCTATGTGATCGGCGACGCGGTCTTCACCGGCGACACCATCTTCATGCCCGACTACGGCACCGCGCGGGCCGACTTCCCCGGCGGCGACGCGGCGCGTCTCTACCGCTCGATCCGCCGCCTGCTGTCGTTGCCCGGCGAAACGCGGCTCTTCCTCTGCCACGACTACAAGGCGCCGGGGCGGGACCACTATGCCTGGGAGACGACCGTGGCGGCGGAGCGGGCGGGCAACATCCATGTCCATGACGGGATCGCCGAGGCGGCGTTCGTCGCCATGCGGACGGCGCGCGACGCCACCCTGTCGATGCCGAAGCTGATCCTGCCCTCGATCCAGGTAAACATCCGCGGCGGCCACCTGCCGCCGCCCGAGGACGACGGCCACCGCTACCTCAAGCTGCCGCTCGACCGCCTCTAGGCGGCATCCGACCGGACGCGCCGGCGGCCGCGCCGCCCGCGCCCGGTCGTCGCCTCAGAAGAAGAACTGGAACATCTCCTGCGACAGGGCGGCGGGAGCGACGCGCTCGACGATGACGGCGTTGCCGTCGCCGAGGTCGATCCGGGAGCCGCCCAGCCCATCGCCCGAGATGCGCGCCTGCAGGTCGGCGAAGGTTTCGACGCCGGTGCCGTTGATGTCGATCTCGATGCCGATGAGGTCGCCCTCGCCCGGCTGGAAGTCGATGATGCGGTCGACGCCCTCGCCCGTGAAGAAGAAGAACCGGTCGGCGCCGGTGCCGCCGACCAGCGTGTCGTCGCCGAAATCGCCGTAGAGGTCGTCGTCGCCGCGGTCGCCGAAGAGCAGGTCGTTGCCGCCGTTGCCGCTGCCGTCACCGTCGTCGCCGATCAGCGTGTCGGCGCCCTGGCCGCCGTAGATCGTGTCGTTGCCGAGATTGCCGAAGACGACGTCGTCGCCGACATTGCCGGTGATGAACGGGTCGTTGCCCGGTCCGCCCAGCACCATGTCGTTGCCCTGGCCGCCGAAGAGCCAGTCGGCGCCGCTGCCGCCGATCACCCGGTCGGCGCCCTGGTTGCCGTAGACGAGGTCGTCGCCGGGGTTGCCGTTGAGGGTGTCCGCACCGTCGAAGCCGGCCAGCGTGTCGGCCGCGGCGCTGCCGTAGAGGGTGTCGCTGCCGT
>NZ_JAYSFE010000240.1:0-3139 GCF_041913585.1 Allostella sp. | reverse complement strand
CATCGACGGCACCGTGGTGATCGGCGAGGGCGAGCGCGACGAGGCGCCGATGCTCTACATCGGCGAGAAGGTCGGCACCGGGAAGGGGCCGAAGATCGACATCGCGCTCGATCCGCTGGAGGGCACGACGATCACCGCCAAGGGCGGGCCGAACGCGCTTGCCGTCATCGCCATGGCGGAGGAGGGCGGCTTCCTCAACGCCCCCGACGTCTACATGGACAAGATCGCCGTCGGCGGCGGCCTGCCGGAGGGCGTCGTCGACATCGACAACAGCCCGGCCGAGAACCTGAAGGAACTGGCCAAGGCGAAGAAGAGCGAGGTCGGCGACCTCGTCGTCTGCATCCTCGACCGGCCGCGCCACGCCGAACTGATCGCCAAGGTCCGCGAGGCCGGCGCCCGCATCATGCTGATCTCCGACGGCGACGTCAGCGGCGTCATCGCGACCGCGCAGCCGGACAGCGGCGTCGACATCTACATCGGCTCCGGCGGGGCGCCGGAGGGCGTGCTGGCCGCGGCCGCGCTGCGCAGCATCGGCGGCCAGATGCAGGGCCGGCTGCTGTTCCGCAACGACGACGAGCGCGGCCGCGCCAAGCGGATGGGCATCACCGACTTCAACCGCAAGTACGGCCTCTACGACCTCGCCAAGGGCGACGTCATGTTCGCCGCGACCGGCGTCACCAGCGGTGCGATGCTGCGCGGCGTCCGCCGCTTCGGCGGCGGCGCCATCACCCATTCGCTGGTGATGCGCTCGAAGACCGGAACGGTCCGCTACATCGAGGCGCACCACAACTTCGAGATCAAGCCGATGGAGTTCTGAGGCGGCCATGGACGGTTCCGTCGCGGCGGCGGGCCCGGCCGCACCGACGGTGCTGGGGGTCGAGCGATCCTTCACCGGGCGGCGCTGGCGCTCGCGGCTGGCCGACGACCGGCCGGCCTATGCGCTGGCCGACCGGCTCGGCCTGCCCGAACTGGTGGCCCGCGTCCTGACGGCGCGCGGCGTCGGGCCCGACGAGGCGCCGCGCTTCCTCGCCCCGACGCTCCGCGACCTGCTGCCCGACCCGAGCCACCTCAAGGGCATGGACGCGGCGGCCGAGCGGCTGGCGCGGGCGGTGCGGGGTGGCGAGGGGATCGCCATCTTCGGCGACTACGACGTCGACGGGGCGACCTCGAGCGCGCTCCTCCTGCGTTTCCTGCGTCAGGCGGGGGCGCGCGCCATCGCCTACATCCCCGACCGCATGACCGAGGGCTACGGCCCGAACGCGCCGGCGCTGCTGCGGCTCCGCGCCGACGGCGCGGCCGTGGTGGTGACGGTCGACTGCGGGACGACGGCGTTCGAGCCGCTGGCGGCAGCGCGCGCGGCCGGCCTCGACGTCGTCGTCGTCGATCATCATGTCGCCGAGCCGGCGCTGCCGGAGGCGGTCGCGATCGTCAACCCCAACCGGCTCGACCAGGAGACGGCGCACCGCAGCCTGGCGGCCGTCGGCGTCTCGTTCCTGCTCGCGGTCGCCGTCAATCGCGCGCTGCGCGACGCCGGCTGGTGGAACGGCGGCCGGCCGGAGCCCGACCTGCTGGCGCTCCTCGACCTGGTCGCGCTCGGCACCGTGTGCGACGTGATGCCCCTGACCGGTCTCAACCGGGCGCTGGTGGCGCAGGGCCTGAAGGTGATGGCGCGGCGCGGCAACCCGGGGCTGGCGGCGCTGGCCGACGTGGCGCGGCTGGACCAGCGGCCGCAGGCCTTCCATCTCGGCTATGTGCTCGGCCCCAGGGTCAATGCCGGCGGCCGCGTCGGCCGAGCCGATCTCGGCATGCGCCTGCTCTCGACCGACGACCCGGCGGAGGCGGCGGCGATCGCGGCCGAGCTCGAGCGCTTCAACGAGGACCGGCGCCGGATCGAGGCCGAGGTGCTGGCCGCGGCCATCGCCGCCGTCGAGGCGACGGCGCTGCCGCCGGTGCTGGCGGTGGGCGGCGAGGGCTGGCACCCGGGGGTGATCGGCATCGTCGCCAGCCGCCTCAAGGAGCGGTTCGACCGGCCGGCGATGGTCTTCGCCGTCGACGGCGACATGGCCAAGGGGTCGGGCCGGTCCGTGCCGGGCTTCGACCTCGGCGCGGCGGTGATCGCCGCGCGGCAGGCGGGCATCCTGGCGCTCGGCGGCGGCCATGCGATGGCCGCCGGATTCTCGCTGGCGGCCGCGCGGATCGCCGAGTTCGGGGCGTTCCTCGGCGAGCGCTTCGCGGCCTGCGGCATCGCCGCCGGCCGGGTGCCGGAGCTCGGGATCGACGGCAGCATGGCACTGTCCGGGCTCGACGTCGCGCTGGTGGCGCGGCTGGAGGGGCTGGGGCCGTTCGGGGCCGGGATGTCGGAGCCGCGCTTCGCGCTCGGCCATCTGCGCGTCGTGCGCGCCGATCCCGCGGGCCAGAGCCATGTCCGCTGTATCCTGGCGGCGGCGTCGGGCGAGCGGGTGAAGGGGATCGCCTTCCGGGCGATGGAGAGCGAGCTGGGGCCGGCCCTGATGGCGGCGCGCGGGCGCACCGTTCACGTCGCCGGGCGGGTCTCGATCGATTCGTGGAACGGCGGCGACACCGTCCAGGTGCGCATCGACGACGCCGCGCCGGCCGCCTGATCGGCCGCCGGCGCGGTCGCCGGATCCTTGGTCACTGTCCGTCGGTCCGGGTGCCTCAGCGTTCCCAGAACCCCTTGTCCAGTTCCCGCCGCAGTTCGGCCCGCGTCAGGCCGACATCGGCCAGCATGCGGTCGTCGAGATGGGCGAGGATGCGCCGTTCGGTCGCGCGCTCCTGCCAGTCGGCGAGGCGGGCGATGACGGCGCCGGCGATCGCCTTGAGGGTGAGCGTCCCGCCGTGGGCGCGGACGGCGTCGTGGTGCATCGAGAGCGTGCGCATCGTGATCTCCTGGGTTCCAGCGTGGTCGATGCCGATGGGTCGCCGGCACTGCGCCGCAGGTTCGCTTCCAGGAGGTTTCAGTTGTTTCAACATCGTACCGCGCTTCGCCGCTTGATTTCGCAGCGCCGGCCCGGTAGGGGAGTGCGTCCCGCGGCGAGACCCGACGTCCCCATCGTCTAGAGGCCTAGGACACCGCCCTTTCACGGCGGTAACAGGGGTTCGAATCCCCTTGGGGACGCCA
>NZ_JAYSFE010000239.1:0-3213 GCF_041913585.1 Allostella sp. | reverse complement strand
AGGCGACGATGTGGACCTGCGGCATCGACATGGCGATGCAGCAGGCGATGCCGGCGAAGGCGAGCAGGAGCTGGAGCCGGTTCGGCGACAGCGCCACCGGCCGCGGTCCGCCGCCGGTCCCCGCGGTCGCGCCGAGACGCTGCGGCGGCGGCCGCCGACGCAGCAGGAAGGCCAGCGGCAGCATCAGCAGCACGCAGGCGATGCCGACCACCATGTGGGCGAAGCGCCAGCCATGGTCGGTGACCAGCGCCTGGATCACCGACGGCCAGATGGTGCCCGCGACATAGTTGCCGCTGGCGCAGATGCCGACCGCGATGCCGCGGCGCCGGTTGAACCAGTGCGAGATGTCGGCGATGAGCGGGCCGAACACGGCCGAACTGCCGAGCAGGCCGATGAAGACGCCGTGGAAGAGGGCGAACTGCCACAGGCTGCTCGCGAGCGAGGAGCCGACATAGCCGACGGCGATCGCCACCGCCCCGACCGCGACCGGCACGACGATGCCGAAGCGGTCGCTGAGCCGGCCCATCAGCACGCCGCCCGCCGCGAACCCGACCATGGCGGCGGTATAGGGGATGGATGCGGTGCCGCGGTCGACGCCGAACTCGGCCTGCACGGCCGGCAGCACGACGACGACCGACCAGAAGCCGACGCCGCCGACGGCGCCCAGCAGCACCGAGATGGCGAGGCGCACCCAGGCATAGGTGGATTCCACCCCGCCCGGTGCGGGTCGGGTCTTGGCGATCGGCATCGTTTCCTCCCCCCGCTCTCGAGGGCGGGGTCTCTGGTTCTTCTAGGCGGACCGGAAGCGCGCGTCCGGGTCGATGGGATAGATCGGCCGCCGCAGGCGCCGGAAGCGGAAGAGCGAGTAGTCGGAACTGGCGACGCCCACCCCGTCGCATTCGACGACGGCGCGGGCGATCGGCAGGAAGGTCGGCTTGTACTGGATGCGCGACTTCAGCACGAGGAAGCGCTTGCCGGCGGGCTCGATGCCGAGCGCACGGAAGACCGCGAGGTCGTAGGGCTCGATCCGCCGGCTGGTGACGACGATCTGGACGCCGCAGTCGGCATCGAAGCGCACCGACGGCCCCATGTTGAGGGCGGTGCCCGTGAAGACCGGCCCGGTCACCGTCAGCATCCCGTCCGCGATCGCGCCGACCCGGCCCGCGAGGCGCAGCGGTTGCGGCTGCTCGGTGAGCGTGGGCGCGGCCATCTTGCCGCCGATGTCGACGGTGCGGCGGGCGCCGACGCCGGCCGCCGTCAGTTCCGCCACCGCGCCGGGGTCGCAGACGGGCGCGACGGCGACGTCGGTCAGGCCCTGGCGGATCGCCTCCGCGACGACGCTCATGGCGTCGAGCGTGCCGCCCGAGTTGCAGTTGTCGGCATGGTCGATCAGCAGCACTGGGCCGGGCCTGCCGTCCCCCTCGGCCAGCCGGCGCGCCTCCGCCACCTGGTCGGCGAGCGGCCGCGGATGATGGACGAGGCCGGCGCGCGCCGCCCAGGCGGCGGCCAGCAGCCGGTCGCGAACGGCGCGCGCCCGGGCCCGGTCGCCGTCGGCGACGACGAGGACCGAGAGGCCCGCCTCGCGCGTGTCGGCGAGCGGGAAGCCCGCGAACATGGTGACGGCGAGGATGCCGGGTTCGCGCTCGGCCTCCGCCGCCAGTGCCATCAGGCCGCGCATCGGCTCGTCGCCGGTGTCCTGCTTCAGCGTGTGCGGCAGCATCGGCGCGTTGCCCCATTCCATCACCGGCCGAACCCGCCCGGCGAGCGCATCGAGCAGCAGGCGCCCGGCGCGCTCGCCGGCCTCGTACATGTCGAGATGCGGATAGGTGCGATAGCCGACGGCGACCGTCGCATTCCCGACCATCGCCTCGGTCAGGTTGGTGTGGAAGTCGAGCGCGACGCCGATCGGCAGGTCGGGGGCGATCGCCCGGATGCGGGCCAGCAGCGTGCCCTCGCCGTCGTCGGTCGGTTCGGCGATCATCGCCCCGTGGAGGTCGAGGAGCGCCGCGTCGCAGCCCTGGCGCACGGCGTCGAGGATCGCCCCGCAGATCGTGTCGTAGGCATGGGCGTCGACCGGGGCGCTCGGGCTGCAGCGGGCGGCGACCGGCGTCGTGACGGTCGCACCCGACGCCTCGGCCAGGCGGATGAAGGCCGCCATCGGCATCCCGGTCTTCTCGAAGGCGGCGCGGGCGGCGGCCCCGTAGTAGGGACCGGCGCCGATGCCGAAACGGTCGATGGTGGTGGGGACGGGTGAGAAGCTGTTGGTCTCGTGGCTGAAGGCCGCGACGACGATCTTCATGGGGCAGGGGCTCTCGGGCGGCGACGGCGGGACCGGCTCAGTATAGCGGTTCGGTGTAGAGCATCTGTCCATCCAGCAGCAGCCGCTTGATGGCGGCGTCGCCCGAGCGTGTCACGGCGGCCACGATCTCGAGCCGGCTCTTCTCCGTCGTCTCGATCGTCCGGCCCTCGCCTTCCGGGACGAAATAGGCCTCGATGCCGTAGTCGACGCCGACGACGGGACAGGCGGACGGGCAGGCCCCGCGGTCGCCGGCGCGCCGCGGCGCGGTCGAGACATAGTCGACGCGGCCCTGGATCACGATCTCGGCGGCGCCGGCCGGCCGGCGGCGATGCGCCGCCACCGCCCGGGCGCGTCCCTCGCCGTCGGGCCGCAGCACGACGTGGATCGGGTCGCCGCGGCGGAACTCCTTGTCGCCGGCGATCCGGTCGAGCCGGAGTTCGCCGATCTCGTAGGTCAGCACGACGTAGTCGCCGCGGAAGAGATCGCGCGGGTCGACCGGCACGATCGCGAGCCGCACCTCGGCGCCGTCGCGCAGGATGAGGGCGCGGTGGCCGATCATGGCGCCGAGGAGGGCGGCCAGAACCACGAAGCAGAGGGCGTAGCGCAGGCCGGCGGGCAGGCGCGCGGCCAGCCGGTCGAGCGACAGGGCTTCGGCGAGGCGGCGGTTCACGGGCGGGCCTCCGGGGCGGTGGCGGCGACGAGGCGCCGCGCACCCCAGCCGAAGAGCAGCAGGACGATGCCGGCCACGAGGAAGAAGAGCGACTGGTCGAGCAGCGTGCCGACCGTCCGGTACATCAGCCACAGGACGAGGCCGCCGAAGGCGGTGTAGCCGGCGGCCGTGACCGTGCGGCTGGCGGCGAAGAGCCCGGCGCCGATCAGCCCGACGCTGCTCGCCAGCGCCAGCACCGGCGCGA
>NZ_JAYSFE010000238.1:0-3214 GCF_041913585.1 Allostella sp. | reverse complement strand
CAGAACCGGACAGATCACGCGCTACAAATCCCGGACAGATCACGCGGCAGCTACACCGGTCCCTCCCTCGCGCTTGCCGTCGGCGGCGATCGATCGGATGCTCGCCGTCCCATGGTGACCGATCCGATCCTCTTCGGCGCGGACTACAGCGTCTACACGCGAATCGCCCGCCTCGCGCTCGCCGAGAAGGGCGTCGCCCACCGCTTCGAGCCGGTCGACATCTTCGATCCCGCCGCGGTACCGGACTCCTATCGCGGACTGCATCCCTTCGACCGCATTCCGGCGTTCCGCCACGGCGGGCTCGATCTGTTCGAGACGGCGGCGATCACGCGCTATGTCGACGAGGCGTTTCCCGGGCCGGCGCTGCAGCCGGCCGCGGTCGACGCGCGGGCGCGGATGGCCCAGATCGTCGGACTGCTCGACGCCTACGCCTACCGGACCCTGGTCTGGGACGTCTTCGTCGAGCGCGTGCGCCGGCCGGTCCGCGGCGAGACGCCGGACGAGGCGGCGATCGCCGCGGCGCTTCCGAAGGCGGAGCGGTGCTGCCGGGTCCTGGAGGGCTTCCTTGGCGCCGGCGATTGGCTCGCCGGCGGCGGCGGGCCGACCCTGGCCGATCTCCACGCCGCACCCATGTTCGCGTGCTTCCGGGCGGCGCCCGAAGGCGCGGCGATGCTCGGCCGGTACCCGGCCCTCGCCGGCTGGTTCCGGCGGATGGCGGGCCGGCCGTCCATGCGGGCGACGCGGTCGCCGATGATCGGGCCCGACGATCCGGGCGAAGGGGCGGAGGGTCCCTGCCGATGACGGCCGCCCGTCCCGTCCTCCTGGCGGACATCGGCGGCACCAATGCCCGCTTCGCGCTGCTCGCCGCAGACGGCATCCGCCCCCTGCCGACCGTACCGACGGCGGCCCATCCGACCCTCGAATCGGCACTCGCCGCGGCGCTCGCCGGCTACCAGGGGCCTTCGCCCCGGGATGCGCTGCTGGCCGCGGCGGGACCGATCGAGGGTCGGCGCATGCGGCTCACCAACGCCAACTGGGAGATCGATGCCCGGGACATCCGCCGGCAGTTCGGGTTCGCCTCCGTCCGTCTCGTCAACGACTTCGCGGCCGTCGCCTGGTCAATGCCGGCCCTCCGCGGCGACGACCTGCGCACCCTGGGCGGCGGCGACCGCGACCCGGATACGCCGATCGTCGTCGTCGGACCGGGCACCGGCCTCGGCGCCGCCGCGTGGCTGCCGGGACCGCCGCCCGGCGTCGTCGCGGGCGAAGGCGGTCACGCGTCGCTCGCCGCCGCCGACGCCGGCGAGGCGGCGGTCATCGAGATCCTGCGCCGGCGCTTCGGACACGTCTCGGCCGAGCGCGCGGTTTCCGGCCCCGGCCTCGCCAATCTCCACGCGGCCCTGGCCGAGCGCGACGGCGTCCGCGTCGAGGCGCTGGCGCCGCAGGCGATCACCGAGGCCGCCCTGGCCGGGCGCTGCCCGGTCGCGCGGGCCGCACTCGCCATGTTCTGCGCCATGCTGGGCGGCGTCGCCGGCAACCTCGCGCTGACCTTCCGCGCCGGCGGCGGGGTGCGGATCGCCGGCGGCATCGCGCCCAGGATCCTCGACTTCCTGGTCGCCAGCGACCTGCGCGAGCGCTTCGTCGCCAAGGGGCGCTTCCGGCCCTGGCTGGAGACGGTGCCGCTCGCGATCGTCCGGCACCCGGCGGCCGCCCTGGTCGGTCTGGCGCACCTGGCGGGCGAGGAGGCCGATCTCGCCGATCGGCAATGAGGGGAGGGAGGCCATGGCCGCGACCGCGATCGATTCCGGCATCCTCGGCAAGTTCTTCGCCGCGCCGGCGATGCGGGCCGTCTTCTCCGACCGGGTGCGGGTCGGCCACTACCTGGCGTTCGAGGCCGCGCTCGCCCGTGTCCAGGCTCGGCTGGGACTGATTCCGGCCGCGGCGGGCGAGGAGATCGCGCGCCACTGCCGCGTCGAGCGGATCGACATGGTCCGCCTGGCCGAGGAGACGGCGCGGGTCGGCTCGCCCATCATCGGGCTGGTGCAGCAGCTGGTCGGGCTCTGCGACGGCGATCTCGGCCAGTACTGCCATTGGGGGGCGACGACCCAGGACGTCACCGACACCGCGACCGTGCTCCAGCTTCGCGACGCGCTGGCGCTGGTCGACGACGACCTGGCAGCGGTCGCCGCGGGCCTCGCCGACCTCGCCCGGCGCCACCGCGACACGCCGGTCGCCGGCCGCACGAACCTGCAGCAGGCGGTTCCCGTCACCTTCGGTTTCAAGATGGCGGGCCTGCTGGCCGCCTTCGACCGTCACCGCGCGCGGCTGGCGGAGTTGCGGCCGCGCGTCCTGGTCGGCCAGTTCGCCGGCGCCGCCGGTACGCTCGCCGGGCTGCCGGAACGTGGGCTCGAGGTCCAGGCGGCCGTGATGGCGGAACTGGGTCTCGGCCAGCCGGCGATCGCCTGGCACACGCAGCGCGACGGCATCGCCGAGGCAGCCTGCTTCCTCGGCCTCGTCGGCGGCACATTGGGCAAGCTCGCCGTCGACGTGAAGCTGATGATGCAGACCGAGGTCGGGGAGGTCTTCGAGCCGTCGGCTCCGGGACGCGGCGCCAGCAGCACGATGCCGCAGAAGCGCAACCCGGTCGCCTGCATCTACATCCACGCCGCCGTCGCCGCCGCCCGCCCGCAGGTGACGGCCATCCTGGAGGCGATGGTGGCCGAGCACGAGCGCGCGGCGGGCCCGTGGCAGATCGAATGGGTGGCGCTGCCGGAGCTGTGCTGCCTGACGGCGGGCGCGCTCGGCCATGCGCGCGCGCTGGTCGGCGGGCTCGAGGTCGACGCCCGGCGGATGCGGGCGAATCTCGACCTTACGCACGGGCTCGTGGTGTCGGAGGCGGTGATGATGGGCCTCGCCCCGCATCTCGGCCGGGCGCGGGCCCATCATCTCGTCGCCGACCTGTGCCGGGACGCCCTCTCGACCGGCCGGCCGCTCGTCGACCTGCTGGCGGAGGCCGAGGAGGTCACCCGGCATCTCGATCGGCCGGCGCTGGAGCGGCTCTGCGATCCGGTCCGCTATCTCGGCCTCGCCGGACCGATGGTCGATCGTGTCCTCGCCGGACGGGACGACGGCTGAGGCATCTGGCGGCGAGCCGCCCAGTCACACGCTCTCGCGCTCGACGATCTCGAAGCCGAGGTCGACGACGCGGCGCTCG
>NZ_JAYSFE010000237.1:0-3231 GCF_041913585.1 Allostella sp. | reverse complement strand
ACGGGATCGAGGGCATCCTTCTCACGGCGAACCTCCCGGACGATGGTGACGGTGCCGGTGCGCAGCAGGCCGCGGCGGGCTTCCAGCCGGGCGGAAGCGGCCTGCGCCGCCTCGGCGCGGCGGCGCTGCCACTCCGCCGCCGCGGCGTTGGCGACGGCGGCGGCGCGTGCGGTGGACGCCGCCTGCTCGGCCGCCGCCGCGCGCTCGCGCCAGCCGGCGGCCGCGGCGCGCTCGATCCAGATCCAGAGTCCGGCGACGGCGGCGATCCCGGCGATCGCCAGCAGCAGGGCGGCCGGCCGGCCGGCCAGCAGGGTTGCGAGCATCGGCATCCTCCCTATCCGGCGGCGCTGTCGTGATCGTCACGCCGGCGCGCCGCCGCACGGCCCGAATCCCATTGCACCCAGGTCTGCCGGCGCGAGCGGTCGTCGTAGGTGGCGCCGGCGATGTAGGCCATGACGACCGACCCCAGCAGCATCGCGAGCGCGGCCGCGATGGTCTCGTGCAGGCGGCTGTCGTGCCGACCCCAGAGGGCGAGCCAGGTGAGCCCGCCCATGCAGTAGGCGAGCGTCAGCCAGACGGCACGGCGGCGCAGGCGCCAGCTCGTCTCCAGCCCCGAGAGGCGCGGATCCTCATCCGTCGGCACGGCGGATGCCCTCGTCGAGGACCTCGTCGGGATACCAGTCGCCATCGGCCAGCGGCCCCGGACCGCATTCCTTGCGGACGATCGCCCGCGCCAGCGCGCGGAGCACCCGCGGATCGTCGAGATCGACCGGCTCGTCCGGGCCGACGCCGAGCCGGTCGCAGACGAAGGCGACATAGCGCGCGGTCGGATTCTCGGCGGGCGGTGCCCAGCGGCCGACGATCCCGGCCACGGTCCGCAGTCCGTGGCGGTCCCGGTAGGAGCGGAGCACGCGGACGATGGCGCGGATGCCCCATTCGGGCGCCTCGAAGACGACGAACCGGCCGTCGCCGGACTGGTCCTCGGCCATGCCGCGCCAGCGGTCGCGGCCGCGATCGATGTTTCCCGGATTGTGGTTGCGGATGCCCCGCGGCAGCTCGGCCATGGCTCAGGCTCCGATCAGGATGCGGACCAGGGTGGGCAGGGTGGCGCCGAGGACGAGGCCGAGCGCGCCCGAGGCGGCGCCGACCACTCGCCAGGCGCCGCGGAGGTGGGCGACGAGCAGCTTCAGTTCGGCCAGTTCGACCAGGATGCGGGCGCGCTCGGCGGCACCGGCCTGGATCGTCTCGCGCAGGTGCCCGATCTGGGTCTCCAGCACGGCGATGCGCGCCAGCAGGTCGGCATGGGTCACGACGACCGGCTCGCGGGTGGGACGGGTCCGTTCGGCCTGCATTCTCATGCCTCCGTGATCGCGAAGGGCCAGCCCCAGTAGCGGTACTGCGCCTGCTCGACCGGGCTCGGCTCGTCGAGATGGCCGACGAGGGTCAGCCGGTCGCGGTGGATGCCGCCGTCGGGATCGATCGAGAACAAGACCGGCGCCAGGCGGCCGGCGCGGCGCGCCACCTCCAGCCAGCGGCAGAGCGCGTCGTCGCGGTCCTGCCAGCGCAGTGCGCCGGCGATGCGCCGGCGCCGCCAGTGCCGGCGTCCGAGGAGCGTTCCGGCGAGGCTGCGGCGGACGGTCCCCTCCTCGACGAAGGCGACCTGGAAGCCGTCGGCGAGGTTGATCGCCGGACGCTCGCCCTTGCCGGCGAAGAGCAGGCCCGCCTGGACGAAGCCGGCCGGGTTGCCGGCATCGTCGATCTCGACCGTCAGCGCACGCGCCGTCACCGGCGCCGGCAGCGTCTGGAACCAGGAGATGCCGCGGGGGTCGCATTCGTCGCCCGGCAGCCGGCCGTCGGCCGAGGGCCGGCCGAACGGCAGGTAGCCGGCCGCCGGGGCATAGGCGACCGGCCAGGCGTCCTGCCAGCCGCCGTCCCAACCCTCCCCGGCCGAGATCCGGATGCGCGCCGCCGGCGTCAGGCCGGCATGGAACAGGCCGACGACGTCGATCAGCCGCTGCGCGCCGAGGTCGACCGTGACCCGCGTGTCCGCGGGATCGGCCGATACCGAACGGGCGACCTCGAGCGGATCGGGCGTCGCCAGCGCCGACGCCGGCAGGGACGGAACCCAGCTGCCGCCCGAGAAGGCGACGCCGTCGAGCGCGATCCAGTTCAGCGGCGCGAGAAGGCAATTGGCCATCGGTCTATCCCAGGAGGGTCAGGGTGATGCGGTCGTCCGCGAGCCGGACCGACCGCGCGACCACCGTCAGGCGCCGCGCCGCCGGCAGGCCGGCCGCCGGCGCCGACAGGGCGACCGTCGCGCCGAGCCGCCACGGCAGCGCCGCCAGGGTGGCGTCGACCTCGAAGGCGAGCCGGTCGGGCGACATCAGGGCGAGCTGGCGCGCCGCCTCGGCCGCGGCATCCTCCCGGCGGTCGAGGGGGCTCTCGGCGAACGCCTCCTCGGCGCCGAGATCGGCGATGCGCGCGTCGGGCGCCTCGGCCACCCCCTCGCGCCACTCCTGCGCCAGGAAGCCGCGCGCCGGTTCGCCAGCCGCTGCCGCCACTTCGCCCGGCCCATGCACCCGCCAGCAGCGCCGGGCGCCGATCCGTCGCCGCCACAGCGCGGGCCCGGCAGCGACGCGGCGCGGCGGCGCCAGCAGATGGCGGCCGTCCAGCGCATGGTCCGCGATCGTCGCGGGACCGGCATACCGGCCGAAGGTCACGAGTCCGGCCGGCGTCACGTCGACCCAGCCGCCGATGCCGGCCAGCACGCGATCGACGAGATCGCGGCCGGTCGGGCTCTCCTCGCCGAGCCACAGGCCGAGCGGCTGCGCGCAATCCTCGGCGAGCCGAACCAGCGCCGGCCCGTCGAGATCGCCGGCGACCAGGACGAGGTCGGTCGCGGGCGCCATGTCGGCGATCGGCTCGACGATGCCGAGCACCGTCTCCGCGACCGTGGCGACCGTGAGGTTGATCCCGCAATTGGGGCCCTCGCCCTCCAGGCTGATCTGGTCGCCGGGCCGGAGGCCGAGCGCCGGGAAGCTGCCGCCGCCGGCGACGAGCGTGCGCGTGGCAGCGTCGGCAGCGAGCGAAACCAGCAGTTCCGCACCGGCGCGGACATGGCGGAAGCCCGCCCGGTCACGCAGCAACGCCGCCAGCAGTGGCGCTGCCGTGACCGTCGCGATGTCGCCGGGGGTCCAGTCGATCACCACCCGGCCGGGCGCGATCTCCGCC
>NZ_JAYSFE010000236.1:0-3352 GCF_041913585.1 Allostella sp. | reverse complement strand
GGCGTCGTACGGGTGCGCGACGGCCGGGCCTCGGTCGGCGCCGAGGCGGTGGCGGCCGAACTGCCGGTGGCGATCGCCTATGACGGGGAGACGCACGTCGTCATGATGGCGACCCCGGCCGACCTTGAGGACCTCGCGGTCGGCTTCACGCTCGCCGAGGGCATCGTCGCCGACGTCGGCGAGATCCAGGATCTGCTGGTCGCCGATCTCGATGTCGGGATGCGCGTCCGGCTGACGATTCCGCCCGAGCGCGTGGCAGCGCTGGCCGAGCGCCACCGCAACCTGCCCGGCCGCTCGGGCTGCGGCCTGTGCGGCATCGCCAGCATCGAGGCAGCGCTCCGCCCGCTGCCGCCGGCCCCGCCGGGACCGACCGTCGCTGCCAGCGCCGTGCTGGCGGCGGTCGCGGCCCTGCCGGCGCGCCAGGCCGCCAACCGGGCGACGGGCGCGGTCCACGCGGCGGCACTCGCCGATCGCGACGGGCGCCTGCGGCTGGTGCGGGAGGATGTCGGCCGGCACAACGCGCTCGACAAGCTGGTCGGCGCGGCGGCCCGCGCCGGCCTGAAGCCGGACGAGGGCTTCCTGGTCCTGACCAGCCGCTGCAGCATGGAGATGGTGCAGAAGGCGGCGACCGCGGGATTCGCCGTGATCGTCGCCATCTCGGCGCCGACCATGCTGGCGATCGAACTGGCCCGGGACGCCGGCCTGACGCTGGCCGGCTTCGCCCGGCCCGACGGCTTCAACCTCTATACCCATCCCGGCCGGGTCGTCGCGGCCGAGGGCGAGACCGCGCCATGAGCAGCGACCGCATCGACCGCATGGCCAACCAGATCGCCCGCTTCTTCGCCAGCCGCCCGGAGGCGGAGGCCGTCGCCGGCACCGAAGACCACATCGTCAAGTTCTGGGACCCGCGCATGCGGGCGGCCCTGATCGCGCACCTCGCCGCTGGCGGTGCGGACCTGTCGCCGATCGCCCGCCAGGCGGCCGAGCGCCTGCGCGACCGGCAGGCGCCGTCCCGCGGCTGAGCCGCCGCCCGGCTATCCCTGCGGCTCGGCCGGGGTCGCCATCGCGGACAGCAGTTCGAGGCCGAGCCGGGCCGCGTCCGGGATCCGGCGCGCCTCGGCCTGCGCCTCCGCCACCCGTCCCGAGCGGGCCAGCGTCTCGACCGAGCGCGCGTGCAGGGCCGCGCGCGCCAGGCCGAAGCTGCGCAGGCTGCCGCTCAGCGCGTGCGCCGTCGCCGCAAGCCGCGAGGCGTCCCCGGCCTCCCGGGCCTCGTCGAGCCGCGCGAGCATGGCCGGGGTCTGCTCGACGAGTTGGTGCACCAGCCGCCGGAAGGTGTCCTGGCCCAGCGCCTTGGCCAGCGGCCCGAGCACCGCCTCGTCGAGATCCGGCGCCGCCGGCCCGCGCTCGGGCCTCGGTGCGGCGGCGGCCTCGCCGGCGATCGCCCGCTCGACGGCGGCGCGGGTGATCGGCTTCACCAGCACGCCGTTCATGCCGGCGGCGAGAAAGGCGGTGCGATCCTCGGGCGATCCCATCGCGGTCGCGGCGACGATCGGCACGCGTCCGCGCGGCGCCGGCAATGCCCGGATGCGCCGGGTCGCCTCGATGCCGCTCATCTCGGGCATCTGGATGTCCATCAGCACGAGGTCGAAATCGTCGGCGGCCGCGCGATCCAGCGCCTCGCGCCCGTTCTGCGCCAGTGCGACCTGATGTCCGAGGCTGCGCAGGATGGTGGCCAGGATCTGCTGGTTGGTGGGGTTGTCCTCGGCGACCAGGATGCGCAGCGCCGGGCCGGTGGCCGCCTCGCGCGCCAGTTCCCGGCGCAGCCCGTCCGGGTGCACCGGGCTGAGGGCGCGAGGACCCGGGCGTTCGGCCACCGCGATGCGTCGGGGCACGGCGGCCGGCAGGCCGGCGAGGTCGCGCCGTGCGACGAGGATGCCGTAGGGCCGCCGCGCGGCCTCGGCCTCGGCCGCCATCCCGCAGGCCGCGGGCCCGCCGTCGGCGGCGTCGGCGGCGACGCCCCAGTCGCGCATCTGGTCGACCAGGACCGCGCGCACCGCCGGATCCGGATCGACCACCAGGACGCGCGCGTCGGTCGGCGGCGCCTCGGGTTCGGCGGGCCGGCTGCCCGCCGCCGGGATCGTGAACCAGAAGCGGCTGCCCGTCCCCGGCCGGCTCTCGACCCCGATCTGGCCGCCCATGCGCTCGACGAGCCGCTTGCTGATCGCGAGGCCGAGGCCGGAGCCGCCGAAGCGCCGGGTGATCGAGGTGTCGACCTGCTCGAAGCGCCCGAAGACGCGATCCTGGGCTTCGATGGGAATGCCGATGCCGGTGTCGGCGACGACGAAGCGGATGGCGGCGCCGGCATCGGCCGGCTCGACGGTCAGGGTGACGGAGCCGGTGGCGGTGAACTTGACGGCGTTGCCGAGGAGGTTGAGGAGAACCTGTCTCAGGCGCCCGGCATCGCCGCGCAGCTCGGCCGGCACTGCCGCGCCGAGGCGCCAGCCGAGCATCAGGCCCTTGGCCTGTGCCAGGGGGGCCACGAGGTCGATGGCGGCGGCCGCCACCGGTCCCGGTGCGAACGCACCGAGGTCGAGCTCCAGTCGGCCGGCCTCCAGGCGCGAGAAGTCGAGCAGGTCGTCGATGAGGCGCAGCAGCGCCTCCGACGAGGACTGGATGGTGGCGAGGTAGCGCTGCTGTTCGACCGACAGCGAGGTATCCTGGAGGATCGAGGCCATGCCGATGATGCCGTTCATCGGCGTGCGGATCTCGTGGCTGATGGTGGCGAGGAAGTCGGACTTGGCGCGGTTCGCCTCGTCGGCGCGTTCGTGCGAGGCGCGCAGTTCGGCCTCGGTGCGGCGGCGTTCGGTGATGTCGCGGAGATAGGCGGTGAAGACCCGGCCGCCGTCGGTGCGGCTCGCCGTGACCGTGATCTCGGCCGGAAAGACCTCGCCGTCGGCGCGAACGGCCTGCAATTCGCTGCGGCCGCCGCCGCCGCCGACGGCGGCGGCCAGCAGCCCGTCCAGCAGTCCGGCCGGGCCGTCGGGAAACAGCAGCGGGCCGACCGCCTGCCCCAGTACGTCGGCGCGCCGGCGCCCGAAGATGCCTTCGGCCGCCGGGTTGAACTCGATGATCCGGCCGGTCTCGTCGGTGCTGACGATGCCGTCCAGCGCGGACGCCAGAATCCCCGACTTCAGGGCCTCGCTCTCCGCCAGCTCGTGCTCGCGCCGCTGCACGACCCGGACCTGGCGCCACAGCAGGAACACGCCGGCGCCGATCAGGGCGATGGTGGCGCCGCCGAGCGCGACGAAGCTCGCCGCCTCCTGGCGCCAGCCGTCGAGCGCCTCCGTCACCG
>NZ_JAYSFE010000235.1:0-3415 GCF_041913585.1 Allostella sp. | reverse complement strand
TCGGCCAGCGCGCCTTCGCGCTCGCGGCGCACCTGCTTGCGCTTGCGCGACGACAGCTCGGCCAGGAAGTCGTCGAAGCTGCGGTAGCCGCGGTTCTCCCAGTGGAACTGCTGGCCGATGCGCGGCAGAAAGCCGGCCTCGACCAGGGCTTCGCTCTCCTCGGCGGTGGCGAAGTTGACGTGGATCGAGGAGAGGTCGGCCTGCCGGGCGATCTCGATCAGCGTCTGGATCAGTTGCTGCCGCACCTCCGGCGCCGCCTCCGGATGCAGCAGCAGCCGATGGCCCGGGACCGGGGTGAAGGGCACCGCAACCAGCAGCTTCGGGTAGTAGCGCCCGCCCGCCCGCTCGTAGGCGTGGGCCCAGCCGTGGTCGAAGACGTACTCGCCGTAGGAATGGCCCTTGAGATAGGTCGGCGCGGCGCCGATCACGGTGCCGGCGGCATCCTCCACGAGGACGTGGCGCGGCAGCCAGCCCGTGTCGGGCGCGACCGAGCGGGATTCCTCCAGCGCTGCCAGGAAGGCGTGTGCCAGGAAGGGATTGTCGGGTCCGGCGCAGGCATCCCAGGCGGCGGCGGGGACGTCGCCGATCCGTTCCAGCACGCGCACCCGCGCCGGCGTCCGGCGCGACGGGAGGGGCGCGCCGGTCAGCGGACCACCTTGATGTAGGTGTCCTTCCGCACGACGAGCCCGTCGCGGAAGGTGTAGAGGTCGCAGCCCAGCCATTCCTGGCGCTCGCCCGAGGCGAGCGTGGCGGTGCGGCGCCACTCGGTGACGCCGCGGTCGCCCGCGACGTACTCGGCCGTGTGGTCCCAGCGGACGTCGGGGCTGCGCTGGAAGAGGCCGGTGAAGAAGGCGCGGATGGCGTCGTGGCCGCGGTAGGTCTCGCCCCAGACGTCGGGGCCGACGGCGTTGCGGAACTCGCCGTCGGGGGCGAAGCAGCCGACGATCCCCTCGATGTCGCGGCGTGCGAAATGCCGGCCGACCTCGTGCAGGCGTTCCAGGGTGACATGGGCCATGGGGCCGGCCTCCGGTCAGGCGTAGGCGATGGTGGCTTCGACCTCGACCGCGACCCCGAAGGGCAGGGCCGAGACGCCGACCGCGGCGCGGGCGTGACGCCCCTTGTCGCCGAACACCTCGACCATCAGGTCGGAGGCGCCGTTGACGACCTGCGGCTGGTCGCCGAAGGCGGCGGTCGAGGCGACGAAACCGCCGAGGCGCAGGATCTGGGTGATGCGGTCGAGGTCGCCCAGCGCCCGCTTGGCCTGGGCGATGATGTTGAGGGCGCAGAGCCGGGCCGCCGCCTGGCCGTCGGCGATCGCGACGCCGGCGCCGAGCGTGCCGAGGAAGCGGCGCTCGCCGTTCCACATCGGGATCTGGCCGGCGACGTAGAGGACGCCGCCGAACATCGTCGTCGGCACGTAGTTGGCGGCGGGTGCGGCCGCCTGGGGCAGTTCGATGCCGAGGGCGGCGAGACGCGCTTCGATGGCTCCGGCCATGGGGTGGTCCTCGTGATTCGCGGGGGTTCGGGTGCGACGTCCAGGATAGGGGACGGCACGGCCACGACGCCATCACTTCGCCCCGAATCGTCCGCTAGTCTCGACGCACCGGCCCTTTCCCGGAGGAGGATTCCATGTCCCTGCGTGCGCTCCTCGCGCTCGCCGCCCTGCTGGCGGCCCCGGCGGCGTCCTGGGCGGCCGAGATCGGGCCGTTCGGCCTGCCGACCGCGCCCTATGCCGCCGACAGCCGCATCACCGCCGACGGGCGCACGGTCACCGCCCGCATCCACGCCGACGGTGCCCGCGAACGCCGCGAGATCCGCGACGGCGACCTGCGGCAGGTGATGCTGATCGACCACGACGCCAAGCGGGCGACGATGCTGATCGTCGAGCAGAAGGTGGCGATGGAGGTCGACATGGATGCGACCGGCGGACCGATGGCCGAGACGAAATGGGAAACGCGCGAACTGGGCCGGGAGGAACTGGGCGGCCGCACCGTCACCCGCCACCATGTCGACGGCCGCGGCGCGGACGGCGCGCGCGTCGTCGGCGAGGTCTGGCTCACCGACGAGAGGATTCCCGTGAAGTCGTCGCTCGATGTCACCGAGGAGGGGCAGACGGTGCGGATCGTCCAGGAGCTGAGCAACCTGCGCATCGGGCCGGTCGATCCCGCCCTGTTCCAGGTGCCGGCCGGCTACCAGAAGGTGCCGATGCCGGCGGGCGGCCAGGCGCCGACGCGGCGCCTGTGATCGCCATGCCGGGGGTGATTGCCGTGGCGGGCCGGCTGCTGGCGTTCGCCCTTCTCGTCCTGGCCGCGGTGGCGCCGGCGGCCGCGCAGGGCTATGGGCCCTTCGGCCCGCCCGAGGTCTCCTACACGGCGGATGCGACGGTGACCCTGGGCCGGCGCAGCTACGACATGCGCGTCGTCGCCAGCGGCCCGCTGGAGCGGCGCGAGATGGTGACCCAGGGCATCCGCCGGATCGTCCTGATCGACCAGCGGTCGCGGCACGCCAGCCTGCTCCTTCCCGATCAGCGGGTGGCGATGGACGCCGACATCTCGCTGGTGCCGGGCGTTGGCGAGCTCTTCCGGCTGCGCTGGAAGACGCGGCCGCTCGGCACCGAGCCGGTGGGCGGAACCGGCGCCCGCAAGCACCGGGTCGACGGCACCAACGGCCGCGGCGACCGCATCACCGGCCACGCCTGGGTGGCGAACGGGAACATCATGGTGCGCGCGGACCTCGAGGTGCGGCGCGAAGGCAAGGTGACCCGCGTCCATCAGGAACTGCGCAACCTGCGCGTCGGCGCGGTCGACCACGCCCTGCTGACGGTCCCGGCCGGCTACCGCCGCATGCCGCTGCCGATGAACCTGTTCAACCGCCAGCGATAGGCGCCGCCGGCTCGCCCTCGCGCGGCCAGTGCCGCGGCGGGCAGCCATGGCGGCGGCGGAAGACCTTGGCGAAGTGGCTGGGGCTGGCATAGCCGACGGCGAGCGCCACCTCCGTCACCGCCATCCCGTCCCGGATCATCACAGCCGCCGCGGCGAGGCGCACGGCTTCCAGGTGCGAGTGGACGGTGCGGCCGACGACGTGCCGGAAGCCCTCCTTCAGCTTGCGTTCGTTGAGGCCGACGGCGCGGGCGAGCGAAGCGATCGTCCAGGGTTCCTGGAAGCGGTCGCGGACCAGCCGGGCGGCGGCTTCGACGAGCCGGCGGTCGCGCGCCGGCAGCTCCGGGACGGGAGATTCGGCGAGCGCCACCATGTGGGACAGGATCTCGATCGCCTTGGCCTGCAGGAAGAGGCGGCGGGCCGGCCCCTGAAGGCTGCAGCCCAGCGCGTCGCCAGCGCTCGCCAGCAGCGCCGGGCCGGCCGGGCGCGACAGGAACAGGGTCTCGCGCACGCTGCAGCCACCTTCGTCGGCGCGC